>CAZGQB010000293.1:0-3323 GCA_964527055.1 uncultured Sulfuritalea sp. | reverse complement strand
CGGGATGGAAGGCGGTGATCTGGTTGTCGTCGAGGTCGGTGGTGATGAAGGCCTGCGCCGTAAAGCTGTCGGGCACGTGCCTGACGTGGGTGGCGTCGAGCGCGAGCTGCTTGAGGCGGTGCATGTAGGGCGCGCTGTCGTCGCCGATGGTGGCCATGATCAGCGGTTCGCCGCCCAGCAGCTTGAGGTTGTAGGCGATGTTGCCGGCGCAGCCGCCGAATTCGCGGCGCATGTCGGGCACCAGGAAGGCGACGTTGAGGATGTGGATCTGCTCGGGCAGGATGTGGTTCTTGAAGCGGTCGCCGAACACCATGATGGTGTCGTAGGCGATGGAGCCGCAGACGAGTGTCTTCATTCAGGTTTCCGCTGGTCAGGGGTAGAAGAGATAGAGGCGGTAGCCGCTGGCCGCCATGCCGCCGGAGTCGATGCCGAGGGCGATCATGGTATCGGCGTTGGATTTCATGCCGGCGGCGATGTCCGCCGTCGCCGGCAGGTAGTCCGCCGGCGCCAGCACCTTGCGCACGATGGCCTGGTCGGCCGTGTCGGTCAGCGTCAGCTCCAGGTGCGGAAACCGCTGGGCGAAGGGGGCGCGGTTCTTCAGCGTCGCCGCCAGCGCCAGGCGGCCCTGGTGTTCGCTGTCGGGATGCAGGTCGGAGGCCTCGATTCCCACCAGCCCGACCTTGGTCGGCAGGCCGACTTCGCACCCGGCAAACTCGCAGAGGAACTCCAGGGTCGGACGGCTTTCCGGTTGCAGAACCGCCAGTTCGACGCGAAAAACCAGCGCGGCCTGCAACACCAGCGCGACGAGTGCGGCCAGGCTGCCGGCCACCCAAGGCCAGCGCCGTGGCGGGGGGGGCTCGGGAAGCACGGTATCCCAGCCGCCGCTAGCTGCCTCTGGCGGTACGGGAGGCTCGGCCTCGGCAGTCGCCGTTCCAGTCGCCGCGGCGAGTGTTTCGTCGCCAGCCGGTTCGACCGATACCACCGCCGGCAGCGGCTCGGGTTCAGGCACGGGTTCGGTTTCCAGTTCGTGGACTGCGAGAGGCTCCACGGTAGGCGGATCGGCCGCTACGGATTCCGGTTCCCACCCGGCCTTTTCTCTTGCCTCGGGATTCGCCAGGAACGGCGAACCAAGTTCAGGTTCTGAAAAAGTCGGCGCCGGCGGTACGGCGGTTTCATCTGGCCGGCCGACCGACGGGGCGTCTTCGCGCCGATGCGTCTCCTCGGTTTGCGCCGGCAGCGGCATCGGCGGCGCGACGACCAGGACCGGTTCCTCGATCAGGCTGTCGAGGGCGTTGAAGACGTTCTGGCATTCGCCGCAGCGGACGCGCCCGCTGCGCGCCTTGAGTTGCTCCGGCGTGACGCGGAAATGGGTCGCGCAGGAAGGGCAGCGGGTCAGCACTGTTGGCCTTCCAGCCGCACCCAGCCTTCGCGCTCGGCGCCGACGTGCAGGGCGAGCCAGGGCGCATAGGCGGCGATGACCTGCGCCGCCTGCGGCGCCAGCACACCGGCAAGAGCGATGCGCCCGCCCGCGGCGACGCGCCCGGCCAATAGCGGTGCCAGCACGCACAAGGGGTTGGTCAGGATGTTGGCGATCACGATGTCGAAGCGTTCGTCCAGCGGTTCCTTGGAGTGGCGCAAGGCAAGCGCCACCTTGTTGTTGATGGCGTTGTCGCCCGCGGCGATCAGGGCATTGTCGTCGATATCCACCCCCAGCACCGACGCCGCGCCCAGCTTCGCCGCCGCGATGCCGAGGATGCCTGAACCGCAGCCGTAATCAAGTACGCTGAGCGGCCGCCCCGGTTCGCCGCCGAGGATTTCGCTCAGCCACTCCAGGCAAAGGAAGGTGGTGGGATGCGAGCCGGTGCCGAAGGCCAGGCCCGGATCGAGCATCAGGTTGATCGCGCTCGGATCCGGTGCAGCGTGCCAGGACGGCACGACCCACAGTCGGTCGTCGATCCGGATCGGATCGAACTGCGCCTGGGTGAGTCGCACCCAGTCCTGCTCAGGGACTTCGTCCAGTTCGATCTCGGGCAGGTCGTCGATGCCGGCGGCGACCGTTGCGGCGGCAATGCGGCCGATCAGGTCGGGTGCCGGATCGAACAGGGCGACGACGCGGCTCTCGTCCCACAGGGGCACGATGGGTTGGCCGTTGGCGCCGCCCGGTTCGCCGAATTGCGGCGTTTCTTCGTCGGTGCCCGCCTGAGCATCCTCGACGCTGACGGAGATCGCGCCGGCGGCGAGCAGGGCCTCGGACAGCGCGTCCGCATGCGCGGCGTCGGTTTCAAGGGCGACGCTGACCCACATCCCGCTATTTGCCCTTGGTCGCCTCGCTACGGGCGGCGAGCTTTTCTTCGAGGTAATGGATGCTGGCGCCACCCTTGATGAAACGCTGGTCCAGCATCAGGTCCTGGTGCAGCGGGATGTTGGTCTTGATGCCGTCCACCATCATTTCCGACAGCGCGATCCGCATGCGCCGGATGGCCTGTTCGCGCGTATCGCCGTAAGCGATCACTTTGCCGATCATCGAGTCGTAGTGGGGCGGTACGGTGTAGCCGGAATAGGCGTGGGAATCGACGCGGATGCCGGGGCCGCCGGGCGGATGCCAGTTGTTGATCTTGCCCGGCGAGGGCGTGAACTTGAAGGGGTCTTCGGCATTGATGCGGCATTCGATGGCATGGCCGCGCACTTCGACATCACGCTGGCGGAACCAGAGCTTTTCGCCGGCGGCGATGCGGATCTGGGCCTGGACGATGTCGATGCCGGTGATCAGTTCGGTGACCGGATGCTCGACCTGGACCCGGGTGTTCATTTCGATGAAGTAGAACTCGCCGTTTTCGTAGAGGAACTCGAAGGTGCCGGCACCGCGGTAGTTGATTTTGCGGCAGGCCTCGGCGCAGCGGTCGCCCAAGCGCGCCAGCACGCGCCGGTTGATGTCCGGTGCCGGGGCTTCCTCGATCACCTTCTGGTGCCGGCGCTGCATGGAGCAGTCGCGCTCGCCCAGGTAGACAGAATTGCGATGAGCATCGGAGAGTACCTGGATTTCCACGTGGCGCGGATTTTCGAGGAACTTCTCCATGTAAACCGTCGGATTGTTGAAGGCGGCGCCGGCTTCGCTACGGGTCATGCTGACCGCGTTGAGCAGGGCGGCTTCGGTATGCACCACGCGCATGCCGCGTCCGCCGCCGCCGCCGGCGGCCTTGATGATGACCGGATAGCCGATTTCGCGGGCGATGCGCACGTTTTCCTTCGCATCGTCGCCGAGCGGGCCGCCGCTGCCGGGCACGCAGGGCACGCCGGCGGATTTCATCGCGTTGATGGCCTCG
>CAZGQB010000292.1:0-3332 GCA_964527055.1 uncultured Sulfuritalea sp. | reverse complement strand
TGCTGGGCGAATTCGACTGCACCACCGGGAAGTTTCGAATCCTCTCGATGTTCAACCATTCCCGGCCGATGGCCGGTGGGCCGGCCAAACCGGTGGGCGCGGATCCCGCGATCCTGACCGATGTTGCGGACAGCACTCCGGCTGCCGCCGTCTTCGGGATCGTCTGCAACCGTTAGCCCGGTCCGGCTTTCCCGCGCCCCGCCGAAGGCCGCCGGCAGTTCCTGTTGCCGGGCCCGCGCGGGGATGATCGATCGCCGCTCGACCGGAACGCAGCCGCCGATGGTTTCAGTCAGGTCGTCCCGACCGGCCGACCGCCGATCCGCGAAAAGTCGGCGCCGGCGATACGGCGAGAATGTCCGCCGGCGGACGCAGGACGGCGCGGCTTGACGCTGGACGCGGGAAAAGCGTGCGGGCCATCCTCAGGCCTGCTTGTCCATCGACTGCACGGCGCCATGCAGGGCACGTTCGAAAATCGGCGTATCGGGCCTGACCAGCCTTGCGGTCTGGTTCTTGAGCCTTACCGCCAACGCTTCCGGCGTGATCGAGATGGCGCATTCGGACGCGCTGTTGCTGAACAGGAACAGGGTGCGGCCGTGGTTGATCCAGGTCACGCGCTCGCGGCGGCCCTGGCCGGCCGTGATGAAATCCACCCAGTCGCCCCGGACCAGTTGCCTGACGCGACGCAGCGTGCCGCTGTCCGGCGTATTCTCCGCACCCAGGTCGCCGCTCTGCGGCAGAGAGATGTCCTGGACGCGAACCCCGCTTTTTGTCGCGTGGCTGACCTGCAGGGTCGGGCCGCCGCCGGCGGGGCGGGGCTTGCGGACCTCGCCCGGCTTCGGCTTGGACGTACTGCGCTTTTTCGCGCGCAGCGCGGACAGCTGCAAGTTGACGAGCGTATCCATGAAGGCACTGCGTTCGGACTCCGTTGCGCCGATTTCGTCGAATCCCGTGTTCAGCCGTTTCAGGAGGGCGGGCAAGGCGGCCACCTGGCGCTGCCGGTCTTCGGGCTTGGACTTGGGTGCGACGGTCCACACGAGTTCCGAGGCGACCTGCAACGCCTCGGCGGAGGAGGCGCTGTCGGGTCCCGAGGCGAAAATCCGGAACTGCAGCACATCCCGCCAGTAGGTGTGCAGGAACTGTTCGATCTCGCCCGGGATGTCCGCTGTGATGAATCGCGCCAGACGCTGGTCGGCCGCCTTTTGCGCAAGCAATTGGCCCTCGCGCTGGATGCGCATCTCCTCCTCGCGCGCGCGGACGGCCTCGGCGAGGATGCGGGCCTGCTCGGCCTCGATCTCTTCGCGTTCGGCAAGGAAGTCGTTCAACTCCGTGTTGGCGGCCTCGAAAACGGCGACGTCGCCGTCGTAGGTATGCCGGATCCGGTCGACGAGTTCCGAGAGCTTGCGGTAGAAAGGGTCGCTGGCATTGACGACCTTCCCCCAGCGAATCGCTATGGCGGAAATGCTGTCGAGGAATCGCCGCGCCGGATGGTTGCGATCGGCGAAGAACTGCTGGTTGAGCATCGCAACCTTCAGTACCGGCGTTTGCAGGCGGGCGACGAGGGCCTTGATGCCTTCCGCCACGCTCTGGTCGCCGAAGATGAGGTCGAACAGATCGGCGACGACGTCCAGCGTGACGGCCTCGACGGGCCGCACGTTGCGCGCGGCCGCGCTGTCGCGCGCCAGGCGCACCAGGTTGGTATGGGCGCCGTCCGCGGAGAGTGCCGGCGTCGCTTGCAGCGTCTTCAGCGAATCGAGCAAGGCAAGGCGTGCGGTTCCGGCTTCGGCGTCCGCAGGGGCGCCGGCCATGGCGGTTCGCGTCTTCACCAGACGCTCGAGTGCGCTGGTCATGCGGGCCGATTCGGCGGCTGCGGCGGCCGGATCCACCAGGGAGAAATCGCGGTAGCTGCGCTTGAGGCGCGGAAGGATGTCGGCGTCGATCAGCGATTCGTTGGTGGCGCGATAGATCTGGGGCAGCTCCGCCTCCAGGTGTTTCCCCAGCATCGGCAGGAGCAGGATGCGCTGGCCGGCTGCCGGAAATACATCGGCGCAGGACCTGTCGATGCAGCCGAACAGCGACGCCAGGCGGAATGTGGCGTCGCTGCGTTGCATGGCGTTGCGCAGGGCCAGATAGGATATGCGGCGGTCAAGCGCGCCGGTTTCCTCGCTGCAGGCGGCGCTTATTCGGCCGAGGACCTCGCGCGCGGTGAACTGCACGGCCATGTCGTCGTCGCTGAGGATGTGCAGGCTTTCGCCGAACCCGGCACCCGCTTCCGGGCCGGGCGACTTGCCGGCGCGCGCCGACAGCGCCTGTTTCAGCGCCGGCGTCAGTTCCTTCCATCGATCCGCGAGGCTTCTCTGCAGGTCCAGGTAGCTGCTGCGCCGGGCTTCATCGTCACCGGTATCGGCAAGCGCGGCCGCTTCCTCGATCAGCGCGGGACCCAGTTCCTCCATCAGTTCGCACAGGTCATCCTCCAGTCGCTGGCGGCAACTGCCAACGAGTTCATGCAGCGCGGCGGCGCTTTTTTCAGTCATCTTGGATCCTACGCCGGATATGGCAGGGGCGGATTATCACACCGCTAGATTGCAAATGCATTCCCGGAGCCGGAAAATCGTCGCTCCGTGCCGCCCTGCCGGATCCGGATCGTCCTGTGGCCGGCCGGACCCTGTCCGGGCTTCCTTGCAAGATAATCGGGGCCACCATGAATACCGGAGGTGGCGCAAATGAAGCCTGAGACGGCCCCTGGCGCAGGCCGGGCCGGCGATCGGGTCCGACGCTTGCTGGAGCAGGGTTCCGCGGTCGTCATCACCGGTGCCGGGCTCAGTACTTCCAGCGGAATCCCGGCCTATCGCGACCGCGAGGGCAACTGGCGGGGCGCACAGCCGGTCAGGCAGCATGACTTCCTGCACCAGGAAAGCGCCCGGCAACGTTATTGGGCGCGCAGCTTCTTCGGCTGGCCGACGGTAGCCATGGCGGCCCCGGGTCGCGGCCATCAAGCGCTGGCGCGCATGGAGCGGGCGGGCAGCATCGATCTGGTCGTCACGCAGAATGTCGATGGCCTGCACCAGAAGGCGGGCAGCGCCGGCGTGGTCGAACTCCACGGCGGGCTGGCGGCGGTGATCTGCCTGTCATGCCGGACCAGGTACCCGCGCGCGGCGGTCCAGGAGTGGCTGGCTGCAGCCAATCCCGGCCTGGCGGGCGATCCGGCACCGGTTGCCCCGGATGGCGACGCCTGGGTGGCGGCGCAGCTTTACGCGGGTTTTCGCGTGCCGGCCTGTCGCGCCTGCGGCGGCATGCTCAAGCCCGACGTGGTGTTCTTCGGCGACAGCGTGCCG
>CAZGQB010000291.1:0-3343 GCA_964527055.1 uncultured Sulfuritalea sp. | reverse complement strand
CCAGCATGAAATCCGGCGGCGCCTCGATGTATTCGCCGCGCTTTTCCACCGGCAGCGCGCGGCGCGCATCGGTCAGCGGATGGATCACCACGGTGGTGTCCTTGCGCGCCTCGACGATCTCGTCCAGGTAGCAGATGGCGCCGGCGCGCACGGCGGCCGTCAGCGGCCCGTCCATCCAGACGGTCTCGTCGCCGATGATCAGGTAGCGCCCGACCAGGTCGGCGGTGGTCAGGTCGTCGTGGCAGGCCACCGTGACCAGCGGCCGATTAAGGCGCCAGGCCATGTGCTGGACGAAGCGCGTCTTGCCGCAGCCGGTGGGACCCTTCAGCATCACCGGCAAACCGCTTTGCGCCGCCGCCGCGAACACCCCGGTCTCGTCACCGATGGCATGGTAGTAGGGCTCGGTCGCGGGGCGCACCAGCGGCGTGGCAAATCCGGAAACATCGGCGCGGGCGTCCGGCGGGCCGGGTATTCTGGAGGGCTTCATGTGCGGCACCTATTTCGACTTGCGTTGTTTGGCCTCGTCGGCCAGTTGTTTCCTGATTTCGCGCAACCGGGAATCCACTTGCGAATATTCGTAGAAATTGCCGTCGCCGGACTTTTGCGCCAGCTCCAGTTGCTCCGCCGCTGCCGGCAGTTGCCCGAGCAGGGCATAGGCTTCGGCCTGGGCGCGATGCTGCTGCAGGCGCCTGCCCAGCATCGCATAGGTCTTCGCCTGCAGGGAATGCATTTTCGCATCCGACGGATGGCTCAGCAGGTCGTCTTCGGCGAACTTCAGCGCGTCATTCGGCAAGCGGGCTTCCAGCAGGGATTCCACCAGGCCGTAGGCGACGGCGCGCTCCTGCGGAAAGCGCGGCTGCGCGCCGCGCAGGATCGCCGCCGCCGCCGCGGCATCGCCCTGCTTCAGGCGCACCTCGGCGTCCAGCGTCTCGACCATGGGCGATACGACCTTCAGCCGACGCAACTCATCGACTTCCCTTTGCGCCGCGACCGGCCTGCCGTCGCGCAGGTAGGCCTGCGCCAGCCCATAGCGCACGGCGGCTTCGGCGGCGGCCGGGTTGCGCTCGGCGAGCCGGGATTCGAACTCCGCCACGGCATCGCGCGGGGTGCCGGTCTGCGCCCGCAGCTTGGCCCGCACCAGGTGGAACTCGAGGGAGTCGGGCACCTGTTTGTAGGGCCGGCTCTGGATCCGGTTGCCCATGTCGGCGAGCCGTTCCGTGGTCAGGGGATGGGTGCTCAGGTAACCGGGCGCATTGTTGTCGTAGAGGCGGCCGAACTTCTGCATGCGCTCGAAAAAGGCCAGCATGCCGCGAATGTCGAAATCGGACCGCTCCAGCAGTTCGAGGCCGACGCGATCGGCCTCGCGCTCGAAATCGCGCGAGTAATTCAACTGGTTCTGCACCGCCAGGCCCTGTCCGGCCACCATCGCGCCCACGGCCAGGTCGGGGCTGCTGCGCGCCGCGAGGATCGCCACGGCGAGCGCCAGCAGGTTGGCTACCTGGCCTTCCCCCGATTTATTGAGGAGGCGCGCCAGATGGCGCTGGGTGACGTGGGAAATTTCGTGGGCCAGCACCGCGGCGAGTTCCGATTCCGTCTTCGCGGCGAGAATCAGCCCCGTATGCACGCCGATGTAGCCGCCGGGCATGGCGAAGGCATTCAGGGTCGGGTCGCGCAGCGCGAAAAACTCGAACTCCTGCCGCGACTCGGTACTGCGCGAAGAAAGCCGGTTGCCCAGCCGGTTGAGGAAGCTGGTGACTTCGGGATCGTCGAGATAGGCGGGACTGCGGCGGATTTCGAGCATGATCGATTCGCCGATGCGACGTTCCATCGCCGGCGAAAAATCGGCCTGCGCCGACTCGCCGAGATCGGGCAGCCCCTGGGCCACCGACAGGGGGGGCGCAAGCACGACGCCGAGCGCGAAGATCAGGGCGCGGCTGAGCGGATTCGACTTCATCCCGCTATGATAGCGGCTCGGCAAATGCGAGTTGTGACAGGGTATTTCATGAATCCACCGAAGAAGCTCCCGGCAGCGTCCGCCGCCGGCCCGCTGACCCATTTCGACGGTGCCGGCCGGGCGCACATGGTCGATGTCGGCGCCAAGGCCGAAACCGCCCGCATCGCGCGCGCGCGCGGCCACATCCGCATGGCGCCGGCCACCTTCGCCCTGATCGAGGGCGGCTCGGCGAAGAAGGGCGACGTGCTCGGCATCGCGCGCCTTGCCGCGATCCAGGGCGCCAAGCGCACCTCCGACCTGATCCCGCTGTGCCATCCGCTGGCGCTGACTCGCGTCGCGGCGGAGTTCACGCTCGACGCCAAAAGCCATCGCGTGACGATCGAGGTCACGGCCGAAACTTTCGGCCGCACCGGCGTCGAAATGGAGGCGCTGACGGCGGTGTCGGTCGGCCTGCTGGCCATTTACGACATGTGCAAGGCCGCCGACCGCGGCATGATCATCGAAGACATCCGCCTGCTGGAAAAGGCCGGCGGCAAATCGGGACACTGGAAATCAGACAGGGTTGCAAATGCGCGCAAATAATTCGCAACGCGCCGTGGCCTGGTGGCTGTTCGCCTGCTGCGCCATGGTGTTCGTCACCATGGTGGTGGGCGGCGTCACGCGCCTGACGCACTCGGGGCTTTCCATCGTCGAATGGAAGCCGCTGATCGGTGCCCTGCCGCCGCTGTCCCACGCCGACTGGCTGGAACTCTTCGCCAAGTACCAGCAGACGCCGGAGTTCATCAAGCGCAACCACGACATGACGCTGGACGGCTTCCAGTTCATCTTCTGGTGGGAATGGGCGCACCGCCTGTCCGGCCGCCTGATCGGCGTGGTGTTCTTCGTCCCCTACGTCTGGTTCCTGCTGCGCGGCAAACTGCGCGGCGCGCTGGCGGCGAAGGTGTTCGGCTTCTTCATCCTCGGCGGCCTGCAGGGCGCGATGGGCTGGTACATGGTCCAAAGCGGGCTGGTCGACGATCCGCGCGTCTCGCAATACCGGCTGGCGGCCCACCTGGGCCTGGCCTTCCTGCTGTTCGGCCTGATGTTCTGGACCGGACTGGGCATGCTGCAAGCGCGGCGGGCAAAAGTCGGCGCCGGCGACACGGCGGCGCGGACGACACGGCGCCTCGGCAACGGGCTGGTAGCGCTGGTCTTCATCATGGTGCTGTCGGGCGCGCTGGTGGCCGGCATCCACGCCGGCCTGGCCTACAACACCTTCCCGCTGATGAACGGCCATTTCGTGCCGCCCGAGATACTGATGGTCGAGCCGCTGTGGCTCAATTTCTTCACCAACATGGCCACCGTGCAGTTCGACCACCGCATGATCGCGTGGCTGCTGATGGGCCTGAT
>CAZGQB010000290.1:0-3362 GCA_964527055.1 uncultured Sulfuritalea sp. | reverse complement strand
CTGGATTCGATGGTGCTGGGCGAGCCGCAGATCCTCGGCCAGATGAAGCAGGCGGCGCGCGTTGCCGAAGAAGCCGGAACCATCGGCACGCTGCTGGGCAAGCTGTTCCAGCGCACCTTCGCGGTGGCCAAGGAAGTCCGCTCGACCACCGCGATCGGCGCCAACACGGTTTCCATGGCCGCCGCGGCGGTGCATCTTTCGGCGCGCATCTTCGACAGCCTGGCGGAACAGAGAGTCCTCTTCATCGGCGCCGGCGAAATGGTCGAGCTGTGTGCCGCGCACTTCGCCGCGCACCGGCCGCGGCAGTTGACCATCGCCAACCGCACGGTGGAGCGCGGTGCCGACCTGGCCGCCCGTTTCGGCGGCGATGCCATGCGCCTCGAGCAACTCGGCGAACGCCTGGCGGATTACGACATCGTGGTGTCCTGTACCGCCAGTTCGCTGCCCATCATCGGTCTGGGTCTGGTCGAGCGTGCCCTCAAGGCGCGTCGCCACCGGCCGATGGTGATGGTCGACCTGGCCGTGCCGCGCGACATCGAGGAAGAGGTCGCGCGGCTCGACGACGTGTTTCTCTACACCCTCGACGATCTCGGCCAGATCGTCGAATCCGGACTCGAATCGCGCCAGGCGGCGGTGATCGAGGCCGAGGCCATCATCACCGACCGCGTCACCGGCTTCCTGCACTGGCTCGAGTCGCGCGAGACGGTGCCGACCATCCGCGCGCTTCGCGACGCCGGCGAAAGGGCGCGCCGCCATGAGCTGGAACATGCGCTGAAGCTGCTGGCGCGCGGTGACGATCCGGGCAAGGTGCTGGACGCGCTGTCCCACGGCCTCACCAACAAGCTGCTGCACGCGCCGACCCACGCCCTGAACCAGGCCGAAGGCGCCGAGCGCGCCGAGGTTTCGGCGCTCATCGCCCGCATCTATCGCCTCAATTCCGGGGAGTAGCTGCGTGGTCCCGCACCGCCCGCCCGGCGCCAGCGCGGCGCATACGACTGTCCGCCCGTGAGCGCAGCGTCATTCTTCGACTTCACCGGCTGGACCCTGGACGTCCTGCGCCGGATCCTCTATCTGGGAACGCGCACCAAGGTCTTCCCCGATTCCCCCCAAGAGCTCAAGCTGCGCCCGGACTTGCCGGTGTGCTACGTGCTGCACGAACACCACCTCTCCAACCTGCTGGTGCTCGACGAGGAATGCCGCAAGCGGGGGCTGCCGCCGGCGATGAAGCCCTTGCGCGACGCCGCCTTCAGTTCGCCGCGATCCTTCTTTTTCCTTTCGCGCAACCAACGCGGACGCCTGGTGCCGAATCCGCGCAGCGATCATGCGCCGCTGCTCAAGTCGCTGGTCAGGGCCGCGGTGGCAGATCCGGGTTTCGACGTGCAGCTGGTGCCGGTGACCATCCTCTGGGGGCGCGAGCCACGCAACCAGGACTCGATCCTGAAGGCCCTGTTCGCCGAAACCTGGCAGTCGGTCAGCACGCTGCGGCACATGCTGGCGATGCTGATCCACGGCCGCCATACCGTGGTCCGCTTCAACGCACCGATTTCCCTGCGCGAACTGCTCGCCGGCGACATGGAGGAACGCCGCGCGCTGCGCAAGCTCGGGCGCATCCTGCGGGTGCACTTCCGGCGCCAGCGCGAAATGGCGATCGGTCCCGACCTGTCGCATCGCCGCACCCAGTTGCACGCCCTGCTCAACACGCCTGCGGTGCGCAAGGCGATTGCCCTCGATGCCGAAAAGCGGGGCATCCCGCTGGCTGCAGCACAAAAATCGGCCAGGGAATTTGCCTTCGAGATTGCCTCGGACTACACCTATTCGGTCATCCGCGCCTTCGCGCTGTTCCTGACCTGGGTCTGGAACAAGGTCTATGACGGCGTCGAGGTGCACAACTTCGATCGCGTTACCAACGTCGCGCCCGGCCACGGCATCGTCTATGTACCCTGCCACCGCAGCCACGTCGATTACCTGCTGCTGTCCTACATCATTTTCAACCGCGGCCTGATGGTGCCGCACATCGCCGCCGGCGCCAACCTCAACCTGCCGGTTGTCGGGTCGATCCTGCGGCGCTCCGGCGCCTTCTTCCTGCGCCGCAAGCTCAAGGGCGAGCCGCTGTATGCCGCGGTTTTCCTCGAGTACCTGCATCTGATGATCGACCGCGGTTTTCCGCTCGAATACTTCATCGAGGGCGGGCGCAGCCGCAGCGGACGCATGCTGCCGCCCAAGGCCGGCATCCTCGCCATGACGGTGCAGAGCTTCGTGCGCAGCCATTCGCGGCCGCTGGTCTTCGTGCCGGTGTACATCGGCTACGAAAAGCTGATGGAGGGCAAGAGCTATGTCGCGGAGCTTCACGGACGGCCCAAGAAGTCCGAATCGCTGCTCGACCTGGTCGCCGCGGCACGGCTGCTGCGTCGCAACTTCGGCAAGGCGCACGTCAATTTCGGCCCGCCCCTGGCCCTTGAGGAGTTCCTCGACCGGCAGCATCCGGCCTGGCGCGAGGAAGCCTTCGATACCCAGGCGCCATGGCTGCGTGGCGCCGTCGATGCGACGGCCATGCAGCTGGCACGCAGCATCAATGCCCATGCGGTAGTCAATCCGGTGAACCTCGTTGCGCTGACCCTGCTGTCCACCCCCAAGCATGCGGCCGACCGGCGCCTGCTGGAAAGGCAGATCGGGCACGTCCAGGCGCTGCTCACCGAGCCGCCCTGGGCCGACTCGATCATCCCCTGCGAAACTCCTCCCGAGCAGGCGATCGCCTGCGCGATCCGGCTCGACATGGTGCAATGCCAGCCCCATCCGCTGGGCGACATCATCCGCGCGGACGAACAGCAGGTGGCGTCGCTCGCCTATTTCCGCAACAACGTGCTGCACCTGCTGGCACTGCCGGCGCTGCTGGCCTGCCTGGTCAGCCACAACCAGCGCCTGCCGCGACAGCGCGCCCTGGAAGCCATGCGGGGCATCTACGGCCTGCTGCGCACTGAGTTGTTCCTGCCGTGGGAAGCGGCGGATCTCGACGCGGCGATAGCGCGCAGCGAGGCGGCGCTGGCCCGGCGCGGGCTGATCCAGACCGAGGGCGAAGTGCTGCGCGCGCCGTCGCCCGGCAGCGAAGCCAGCCCCGAGCTGCGGCAACTGGGTGAAATCATCCGCCCGATGCTGGAACGCCAATTCCTGACCCTGGCCCTGCTGCAGCACCACGGCAGCGGCAGCCTGACCCGTGCCGCGCTGGAGGATGCGACCCTGCTGCTGGCGCAGCGACTGGCGATGCTGTACGAATTCAATGCCTCGGAGTTTCCGGAAAAACTGCTGTTCGCCAACGTGATCCGCAACCTGGTCGATGCCGAAATCCTGCAGGTCGGCGACGACGG
>CAZGQB010000289.1:0-3374 GCA_964527055.1 uncultured Sulfuritalea sp. | reverse complement strand
ACGCCCTCGAAGGCGATGCCCTTTTCTTCGATGCCGCCGTAGATCACCGCCGAAGCGCCGGGACGGCGCAGCGCGGTGTCGACGGGCAGGCCCAGTATCGCTCGTGCATGCAATTCGAATTCCGACAGGCGCTGCGTCGCCAGCGTCACCAGGCCCGTGTCATGCGGGCGCGGGCTGACCTCGGAGAACCAGACTTGATCGTCCTTGACGAACAGTTCGACGCCGAAGATGCCGCGCCCGCCGAGGTTCGACGTCACGGCGCGGGCGATGTCGCGCGACTTGTGCAAGGCGGCGGGCGTCATCGCCATCGGCTGCCAGGACTCGACGTAATCGCCATTGACCTGCACATGGCCGATCGGCTCGCAGAAGAAGGTTTCCACGGCGCCCGACGCGCCGACGGCGCGCACCGTGAGCTGGGTGATCTCGTAGTCGAAATCGATGAAGCCCTCGACGATCACCCGCCCCGCGCCGACGCGGCCGCCGGCCTGTGCGTAATCCCACGCGGCCTGCACGTCGGCCTGGCCCTTGAGTAGCGACTGGCCCTTGCCCGAGGACGACATCACCGGCTTCACCACGCAGGGAAAGCCGATGCTGTCGATCGCCGCCTGCAGTTCGCCCAGGGTGTCGGCGAACCGGTAGGGCGAGACCGGCAGCCCGAGTTCCTCCGCGGCGAGGCGGCGTATCCCTTCGCGATTCATGGTCAATTGTGCGGCGCGCGCGGTCGGGATGAATTCGGGGAAATGCCCGGCCACGCCGTCGCGCTCCATCTCGACCAGCGTCGCGGTGGCGATGGCTTCGATCTCGGGCACCACCAGGTCGGGCTTCTCCCTTTCGATCAGCGCGCGCAGCGCGGCGCCGTCGGTCATGCTCACCACATGGCTGCGATGCGCCACCTGCATGCCGGGGGCATCGGCATAGCGATCGACGCCGATCACTTCGCATCCCAGGCGCTGCAATGCGATAATGACCTCCTTGCCAAGCTCGCCGCATCCCAGCAGCATGACGCGCGTGGCGCAAGCAGAAAGCGGAGTACCGATACGTTTCACGACGCCCATCAGGTGCTCCCGATAAATTGTTGTTCCCCCGATTTTAGAGCCTGTTCGCGAGTAAGCCGATGAACCCGCAGCACCCGCCTTTCCTCGACACCCGCAGCCTGCGCGATGCGCTGGGCGAATTCGCCACCGGCGTCGCCGTGGTCACCGCGCGCGCGGCCGACGGCCAGCCGGTCGGCGTCACCATCAATTCCTTCGCCTCGGTCTCGCTCGAGCCGCCGCTGGTGCTGTGGAGCCTGGGTCTGCAGTCGCCGTCACTGGCAGTGTTCGAGGCCTGCAGCCATTACGCGGTGCACATCCTCGCCGCCGACCAGGTCGAATGGTCGCAGCGCTTTTCGCAGTCGCAGGACGACAAGTTCGCCGGCATCGCGACAAAAGTCGGCGCCGGCGGCACGCCGCTGCTGCCCGGGTGCAGTGCCTGGTTCGAGTGTCGCAGCCAGGCGCGCTATCCCGGCGGCGACCACATCATCCTGGTCGGCCATGTCGAGAACTTCAGCCGCCAGGAAAAGCCGCCGCTGATATTTCACGGCGGGCAGTACCGCACGCTCGCTTGACCACGACCCCTTCCTCCTCCCGCTCCGGATGGATCGCGGTCGCCGCCACGATCTGCATCTGGACCGGCTTCATCCTGGTCTCGCGCGCCGGTGGCAAGGGCATCCTGACGGGGTGGGACGTGGCGGGCCTGCGCTTCGGCGTCGGCGGCCTGATCGCCCTGTTTTTCCTGGCGCGCGTGAGCCTGCCGCCGCTGAAGGTGATTGCGCTGTTCAGCATCTTCGGCGGCATCGGTTATGCGGTCACGGTGTATTCGGCCTTCCGCCTGGCGCCCGCGGCCCACGCCTCGGTGCTGATGCCCGGCGCGCTGCCGTTTGCCACGGCGGTGATCGCCTGGCTGTGGCTCGGGCAGGCGCCGTCGCGGCCGCAGCGCGTGGCGCTCGGCCTGGTGTTTGCCGGCATCGTCCTGACCGCCGCCGATACCTTGTCGCACGGCGCCCGGATCACCGGGCTGCAACTGCTCGGCGATGCGCTGTTCCTCTGCGGCTCGTCGGCCTGGGCGGTGTTTACCCTGCTGTTGCGCCGTTATCCGATGCAGCCGCTGGCGGCGACGGTGGCCACCACCCTGGGCAGCGCCGTGGCGTATCTGCCGATCTGGTGGCTGTTCCTGCCGAGCACCCTGGGCCAGGCGCCGGCGACCGAAATCGCCATGCAGGCGGTGTATCAGGGCGTGCTGGTGGTATTCGTCGCGATGCTGTTGTACACCTTCGCGGTGCGCCAGATCGGGGCGCAGCCCGTGGCCTTGATGATGGCCGTGGTGCCGGGGCTGTCGGCCCTGGCGGCGGTGCCCGTGCTGGGCGAGCCGCTGTCTCTGCTGTCGCTGGCGGGTCTCGCGGCCGTTACCGCCGGGGCGGTGATGGGCGCGCGGCAGGCGCCGAAGCCGGGATAGCCGGCGGCTGTCGCTGCCGGTCAGGGCCTCGGGAGGGGCTCAGTGGCCGTTGGCGACCTTGTGCGCAGCGTCGTGCTGGATCTTCGAGAACAGCAGCTGCAACGCGCTGCCAAGGGCGGCCAGTCCTGCATGGGCGCGGTCGAGCAGCAAGCCGCTGGCGATGCGCAGACGTGTGGCGAATTGCCCAGACATGCGCTGCATTTCGATGGCACGCATGCGACGGGCTTCTTGTTCGATGGCAATGATGTCGAGGGGGAGCATGATGTTTTCCTTGTCATGGTGCGGTGCAACACCGCATGAGTGCAATGTAATTACTTAAACATGGAATAACAATCATGTTTTATGGAACAACATTGATGAAATATATTCCATAATAAGCTCATGGATCGTGCCGGAGAGATGACTGCTTTCGTTCGTGCCGTGGAAACCGGCGGGTTCTCTGCTGCGGCGCGGGATCTGGGTCTGACGCCGTCGGCACTGTCGAAACTGGTGACCCGCCTCGAAGACCGGCTCGGGGCCCGGTTGTTGCAGCGGACCACGCGCCGGCTGCAACTGACGGCCGAAGGAGAGGCTTTTTACGCCCGTGCCCGGCCCATCCTGCGGGCGCTGGACGAGGCCGAGGCCGAGGTCGCCCAGGCCGGTGTCAGCCCGCGCGGCCTGCTGCGACTGCATTGCGGGTCGGCCTTCGGCATGCACCAGTTGGCGCCGGTCATCCCGCGTTTCCAGGAGCTTCATCCCGATGTCGAGATGGACATCACCATCAGCGATCAACCCGTGGGCGCCATGGAGGAGGGCGTCGACCTGGCGATCCGCATCGGCCCGCTCGACGAGTCGTCGATGGTGGCGCGGCGCATCTGCAACCTGGAACGGGTGATCTGCGC
>CAZGQB010000288.1:0-3378 GCA_964527055.1 uncultured Sulfuritalea sp. | reverse complement strand
TGGAACAGGCGTTCCGCCTGCGGATAGCTGCGCCGCATCAGGCCCAGCCACTGCTTGAGGCGGCCGGGGGATTGGGCGGGGAGCACCTTGCGTTGCACGCGGGTCCAGAAGTCGGCGAGCATGGCTTCGATCTCGCGCCAGTCGGCGTCGATCGGTTCCGCTTCGGCATTGCCGCGGATGCGCCGCGCCAGCAGCGGGTCGGCGACCGCGCCGCGGCCCAGCATGACGTCGTCGCAGCCGGTGGCGGCGCGGATCGCGTGCCAGTCGGCGACGGTCCACACTTCGCCGTTGGCGATCAGCGGCAGCTTCACCGCCGCGCGGATGTGCGCCACCCATTCCCAGCGCGCCAGCGGCTTGTAGCCGTCGGCCCGGGTGCGGGCATGCACCACGAGTTCGTTCATGCCGCCGGCTTCGAGGGCCAGCGCGCAATCGATGGCCTTGTCGGTGTCGTCGATGCCGAGGCGCATCTTGGCCGTGACCGGCAGTTCGCGCGGCACCGCGGCGCGCACGGCGGCGGCGATGCGGTGCAACAGCTCGGGCTCGTTCAGCAGCGCCGCGCCGCCGCGATGGCGGTTCACCAGCGGCGTCGGGCAGCCGAAGTTGAGGTCGATGCCGAAGGGGTGAAGGCGGGCGAGGTGGGCGGCGTTGGCCGCCAGCATCTCCGCGTCGTTGCCCAGCAGTTGGATGCGCACCGGGGTGCCGGACGCGGTGCGCGCGCCGTGGGCCAGTTCGGGCGAGAGCCGCGTGTAGCAGCGGTGCGGCAGCACGGCATCGGTGACGCGGACGAATTCGGTGACACACCAGTCGTAGCCGCCGGCGCCGGTCAGTACGCCGCGCAGCACGTCGTCGGCGAGGCCCTCCATGGGCGCGAGGATGAGCTTCATCGCCGTGTCGCCGGCGCCGACTTTTTCTGCCGGCTCAATGTGCGACCTGCAGGATGCTGATCGTGCGGCCCTTCTTCGCCTTGCCCATGACATGCATCTCGCAGGCCTTGCAGTCGAACTTGAGCGTCAGGCGTTCCTTGCCGTTGACCAGCACCATGGGTTCGGCATTCACGCCCTTGACCCAGCCCTTGGCCTCCTTCGGGCAGAGGCTGTGGCTGTAGCGCAGGCAGTGCCTGGTGATCATCAGCGAAACCTCGCCCGGCGTGGTGTCGGCTTCATACGCATCGGCGATCAGCGCCACGCCGTGCTTGCGGTAGAAGTCGCGGGCGCGGTTGTTGAGCACGTTGGCGAGGTAGCTCAGCTCGCGTTCCGGGTAGATGGCCGGCGGTTCGACCGGCAGGGCGTGCCGCGGCCGCGGCCGCGCCGCCGCGCGCGCGGCGACCAGGGCGTCGACGGCCTCGCGGCGCAACGCATTGATTGCCGAGGCGGGCAGGAACCAGGGTTCGGCGAGGACGATGTTCACCGTGCCGGCCTTGAAATCGGTGGCGCCGAGCTTGCCCAGGCTTTCGGCTATGGCGACCAGCGCGCGCTCGGGGTTCTTCGCCTGCTCCCTGGCGTGGGCGATGGCGGCGCGGCCCTCGATGCCGTCTTCGTCCGTCAGCGTCAGCGCGAAGCCGTCGGCGGTTTCCGTGAGCTCCACGGTGACGCCGATGCGGCGTTCGGCGGATTCCTTCTCCAGCAGGCGTTCGAAGGCCTGGTCGCGGTTGCGGTGGATTTCGGTGCCGGGCTTGAAGCCCTCGGGATCGTCGGGCATCTCGTTGGGGAAGAGGCGCCTGCCTTGCGCCACATTGATGCGCAGGCCGGCCAGCTTCCTGCCGCGCGATAGATATGAAATGCCATCGCCATTGGCAAACTCTTCCTCGCTGTCGACCTCGAACCAGTCGGGGCCGATGCGGGTGACGACGCCGCTGGCCGCGCCGGCGAAGGCGGGCGTGTCGAAGGCGGCGATGTCGGCATGGCGGCCATTGACGAAGTAGTCGGTGGCGCCGCGGTTGAAGGTCTTCTCCGGGCGCGGCGTGAACGTGCAGGTGCAGCGGCCCGACGAGGCGCGCGAGTAGTGCGGCGCGTCCTCGATGATGCGGTCGAGCAATTGCCGGTAATGCGCGGTGGTGTTCTTGACGTAGGCCGCGTCCTTCAGCCGGCCCTCGATCTTGAACGAGCGGATGCCGGCGTCGGCCAGGGCGCGCAGGTTGGCGCTCTGGTCGTTGTCCTTCATCGACAGCAGGTGCTTGTCGAAGGCCACGATGCGGCCCTGCTTGTCTTCGAGGTTGTAGGGCAGGCGGCAGGCCTGCGAGCACTCGCCGCGATTGGCGCTGCGCCCGGTGTGGGCGTGGCTGATGTAGCACTGCCCGGAAAACGCCACGCAGAGCGCGCCGTGGATGAAGAATTCGAGGATGGGCGCCGTGTCGTGGGTGCCGACTTTCTCTCGTATGGCGACGATCTCCGGCAGCGACAGCTCCCGCGCCAGCACCATCTGCGAAAATCCGGCATCGGCGAGGAACTTCGCCTTCTGCGGCGTGCGGATGTCGCACTGGGTCGAGGCATGCAGTTCCAGCGGCGGCAGGTCGAGTTCCAGCAGGCCCATGTCCTGCACGATCAGCGCGTCGGCGCCGGCGTCATGCATCTGCCAGGCCATGCGTCTCGCCTCCTCCAGCTCGTCGTCGCGCAGGATCGTGTTCAGGGTGATGAAGACCCTGGCGTGGAAGCGGTGTGCAAAGGCCGCCAGGCGCTCGATGTCCTGCACCGGATTGCCGGCGCCGTAGCGCGCACCGAAGGACGGGCCGCCGATATACACCGCATCGGCGCCGTGCTTGATCGCCTCGATGCCGATCTCGGCATTTTTGGCGGGGGCGAGCAGTTCGAGGCTTGAAATCGTCACGGTGCAGGGGAGGGCGGCGGGCAGGCTGCGCATTGTAGACGGTTCGCCGCGAAGGAGCCCGATGCGGGCGCGAGTGGCCTATGATTGTCGATACGATGCCGACTACCGCCGACCGCATTGCCCCGTACCCGGGGCAAGCCGCCTGTCAGTCCTTGTGCCGATGAGAACCGGCCCTGGCGCTGCGCGGCGGCGCATCTGGATCGCCGGCGGCGCGGTGGCGCTCGGCGCCGGTCTGGGCGTCGCGCGCTGGGTGGTGACGCGGCCGCAGCCGCCGGCCGGCAGCCCGCTGCCGGTGGATATCGGCGGGCTGGCGCCGGGCAGGCTGCTGACGGTCGAATGGAAGGGGCGCGCGGTCTGGATCCTGCGCCGCACGGCCGACGAAGTTGCCGCGCTGGCCGGCTACGAGAGCGAACTGGTCGACCCGGCCTCGACGCAGTCGCTGCAGCCGGAATCCTGCCGCAACCCTCACCGTTCGCAGAATCCCGGAATCTTCGTCGCCGTCGGCCAATGCACCCACCAGGGCTGCCCGCCGCAGCTGAAAACCGGCGCGGGCAA
>CAZGQB010000287.1:0-3381 GCA_964527055.1 uncultured Sulfuritalea sp. | reverse complement strand
CCGATCTTGAGGTCGTCCTCGCGGTCGACCATGGCGTACTCGGTGTCGTAGGCCAGCGCCCAGAAGATGTTGGCGACCAGCAGTGTCCAGCCCAGCGCGCCGACCTGGCCGGTCGCCGCGGCGAAGGCCATGGGGATGCCGAAGCCGAAGGCGACCCCGAGGTAAGCCTGCGGCAGGGCGAAGAAGCGCTTGGTGAAGGGATAGCTGGCGGCAAGGAACAGTGCGATCAGCGCCAGCCACCAGACCTCGCGAAAAATCGGCAGCGCCACCAGGAAGGCGCCGAAGGCCAGCACGGCGGCCAGGGTCAGCGCCTCGCGCGCCGACACCTTGCCCGCCGCCAGCGGCCGGTCGCGGGTGCGTTCGACATGCGGGTCGAAGTCGCGATCGGCATAGTCGTTGATGACGCAGCCGGCGGAGCGCATCAGCAGCGTGCCGAGGGCGAAGATCCAGACCAACATCCAGTGCGGCTGCCCCCGGGTTGCGATCCATAGCGCCCACAAGGTCGGCCACAGCAGCAGCAGCGTGCCGATCGGCTTGTCCAGCCGCATCAGCTTTTCGTAGAGGTCGAGACGTTGCTTGATGGTGGCGAAGGTCATGCGGCAATTTTACCGGCAACGGGTCGGCGCCTGCAGGTCATGGGGGATGGCCTTGGCCCGTTCCGCCGGCTCCGGGGTGATGGAGGACTCCTGGTCATTCATCGCTTATTGCTCCTTTGATATGCGTGTAGTATCCCAATGCGCTAACCACCCCGCTTTACCCTGCGCGCCAATCGCTTTACCCGCTGCGTCAAGCTGAATCCAGGAAGCTGTAAATGGGCAAACCGCAAGACACCGTGCTGGCTTCCATGCGTCCGATCCTGCGGCGCCTGCTGGAGATGTACGGGCTGGATTCGGCAGCCCTCGCCCGCCAGGCGGGGATCGTGGTTCCCGAGGTGCTAGCACCCACGGATCGCATTTCCCTGGACAAGGCGGATGCGCTCGTCGAGCTCGTCATTCCGCTGATCGACGATCCCGCCTTCGGCCTGCAGGTGGCCCGCTGCTGGCACCCGGCCAACCTCGGGGTGCTGGGCTATGCCTGGCTGTCGAGTTCGACGCTGCGCACCGGGCTGCGCCGGCTGGAGCGCTATCACCGGCTGATCGGCGATCGCGGCGCCACCGAGATCGAAGAAGTGCGCTCGGGCATCAAGGTCCGCTTCTGGGCCAATCGCGGCGATCCGGCGGAAGTGCCTGTCGCCGCTGTCGCCGTCGACATGGCCATCGCGCTGCTGCTCGACATGTGCCGCATGAACGCCGGGGCGGCATTGCGCCCGCTGGCCGTCAGCCTGCGCCGCAGGAAACCCGAATCCACCGCACCCTACGAACGCTTTTTCGGCTGCCCGGTCCGCTTCGGCGCCGCAGAGAACTTCTTCGTGCTCGCCCGGGAAGATGCGGACGCGCTGCTGCCGTCGTCCAACAAGCAGTTGGCCACCGTGTTCGACACGATGCTCGGCGCCGAACTGGCGCTGCTCGACAAGTCCGACGTGATCGCCCGCTGCCGGGCGGCGGTGCTGGAGCACCTGACTTCCGGCGAGGTTTCCGAAGAGGAGACGGCGAAGCTGCTCCACATGAGCCCGCGCACCCTGCAGCGCAAACTGGCCGAGGCCAGCCTCACCTACCTGCAGCTGGTGGACGCCACGCGCCGGGATCTGGCGCTGCGTTATATCGACGATGCCACACGGTCGGTCAGCGACATCACCTTTTCGCTCGGCTTTTCCCAGCCGAGCGCCTTCACGCGGGCCTTCAAACGCTGGACCGGATCCAGCCCGACCGACTACCGGGCAAGTCGTGCTTCAGGCAAGGCCGGCTGAGGCGGAACCGGCGATCCCGGCGCCGCCGGTGCGGCGCTTCAGCGCAATGCCTCCGGCATCCATAGCACCATGATCATCTCGGCGACCGCGATGCCGGCCAGGATGCCACCGACGGCGATCATCAATCCGCCGATGACCAGCTGCCAGAGGGGAATGCCGCCCTCGCTTTTCGGCGTTGGTCGGGGTCTCGGGTTGTTGCGGTAGGGTGAAATCATGGCGGGCACTGGGTGAACGGCCGGTGAATTTGGAAGGCCCCAGCTTAGGTCGGCCCGCCGGGGACTGCTTGACCTGCGGCGCCAATCGCTTGACCCGGCGCGCCATCGTTCGAGCGGCCCCAAAAGATTGGCGCCTGCGGTCAAGCGATTGGCGCCCGGGGTAAAGCGGATCCGGTTGCGGACTGGCAATCTGCAGTCCTTCGCAGGCGGCATGCAGATCCGCCTGTCCACCATGAAGGATCGGCAGATGACCCCTCGCCTCACGAACTACCGCGTGTCGGACCTCGAGACCGGCGCGCCGCTGGAAACGCTGGAACTGCACGTGCTGGCCCGCGCCTATTACGCGGCATGGCTGGCAGTCCATGGCGTCGCGCCGCAGAACCGGCATCCCTTGCCGATGCTCCATGCCGCGTTCGAGTTCGACGAACCTCCCGCGGCGCCCGCGCCAGGCGACGGCAAGCACGTGCGACAGCCTGCCGCCGGATCAGCGGCAAGGTAATCAAGCGCCCCCGGTACGCTCAGGCCTTGAGCAGTTCCTCGCGGCCGCCCAGCCAGCGTTGCAGGTGCGCCTCGGCGCGCGCGGGGTCGGTACGCAGCATGTCCTCGGCGACGGCGCGCGCCTGCTCCACCAGCGCCGCATCTTCGAGGTCGGCGTAGCGCAGCAGCGGCAGGCCGCTTTGCCGCGCCCCGATGAACTCGCCGGGGCCGCGCAGGCGCAAGTCCTCGCGCGCTATTTCGAAGCCGTCCGTGCTTTCGAAAATCACCTTCAGCCGCGCCCGCGCCAGTTCGCCCAGCGGCTGCGCGTAGAGCAGGATGCAGGCCGACGCGTCGACGCCGCGCCCGACGCGGCCGCGCAACTGGTGCAGTTGGGCGAGGCCGAAACGTTCGGCGTGCTCGATCACCATCAGGCTGGCATTGGGCACGTCGACGCCGACCTCGATCACCGTGGTCGCCACCAGCACATGGATTTCCTTGCGCACGAAGGCGGCCATCACCGCCGCCTTGTCCGCCGCCTTGAGCCGGCCGTGCACCAGCCCGACCTTCAGGTCGGGCAGTTCGGCAACCAGGCGTGCATAGGTCTCCTCGGCGGTCTTGAGTTGCAGGGTTTCGGACTCCTCGATCAACGGACAGACCCAGTAGGCCTGGCGCCCGACGCGGCAAGCGTCGTGCACGCGCTTCAGGACTTCATCGCGGCGCGCTTCGGCAACCAGCTTGGTGGTCACCGGGCTGCGCCCCGGCGGCAGTTCGTCGAGCACCGACACGTCGAGGTCGGCGTAGTAGCTCATGGCCAGGGTGCGCGGGATCGGCGTCGCCGACATC
>CAZGQB010000286.1:0-3400 GCA_964527055.1 uncultured Sulfuritalea sp. | reverse complement strand
TCGTAGATTTTGATGGTGGAGTCGTTGGCGCTCTGGTAGTCGCGGTGGACGATCCTATTGACGACAATTTCACGCAGCGCATCCATCGGGTAATCCCAGCGTTCTTCACGCTTTGGGTTGCCGGTAATGATGTAGGCCTTGTTGGTGTGCTTGACGATAAAACCCATGATGCGAGCAACTTGCTCGATCAGGGTGTCACGGCTGGTTATGCTGTCCTTGATAACGGTAGGTGTCGCGAAACGGCCGGCCTCAAGCGTGCAGAGCATGGGTTCGTTGGCCGAGAACAGGAGATGGCAACCCAACGTGGGGCGACCTTCTTTGGCGAGTTCGAACTTTTCCAGAATGGTCGTGAAATCGGCCTTGAGCTGGACGGCTTCGGCAAAGTCCAGAACCTTCTTCCTGGATATGGTGTCGAGTTCGTGCGTCGGGTCTGGGTGGTAGTCCCAGCTTGAGTTGATGAGTTTTTGATGCGCATCGGCAATTTCGACAGACGTCATCTGGTGGTTGGCATTGCCTACCCGCTTGAAGTAGCGGCCTTTGGCAGACACTGGTTTGATTGGATATTCATCGACAAGAAATGCAGCTACCGTCTTTTGATCAATTTCCAATAGCTCAACGTCGGGGATCAGGCTTGGGGAAGTTGAAACTTTGCATTGATTGATCCAGTTCTGGACGGTTTCACTATTGAGTTTGGCACCCAGAACATGGCCTTGGTCATCAACCCCGACAAAAACAACGCCGCCCCGACTGTTGGCGAAAGCAACCAGCGTTTCAATGACTTCTTTCTGAAAACTGGTTTTGAACTCGACGCGAGCACCTTCGCCGAGCGCCATCAGCGCGCGCAATTCGTCGGGGATGTTGCCCAGCAGATTTTCAAGCGTCATGGCGCTGCCCCGGCAACGGTATCAAGAGGCCAGGCAACATGCCCAACGGAAGCTTATCGCGCGCTGTTTGCCGCATGGCGATGCCGGCGATGGACAGCATGAGGGCAATCAGGACGTTCTCGATTAGAAAACACTTGTTCTTGATTTCAGAACAAGTTGATTCCTGACCAAGCGAAACGTTGATTGCCAGCATGGCTGTCAGCCGTTGTTGAGCACGGCGCCAACGACGACCACGCCGGCTTGTTGCAGCGAAGCAACCAGGGCCTGGACTTGCGGGGCCAGGCTGATGTCCTTGCGGGCGACGACGACGGCGCCGCGGGCGCGGGCGGCAATGCTCTGGTGGTCGGCGGTTTCGGCGCCGGCCGGGGTGTCGACGATAACGATGTCGTACTGCCCCTGGACGGTGGCGATCAGCGCGTTGAAGCTGGGCCGGGCGAGCAGTTCCTGCGGGTTGGGCGGGGTGGCGCCGGCGGCCATGACGGAGAGGTCGATCAGGCCGGGGATGCGGGTGACGGTGTCGGCCAGTTCGGCGCGGCCGGCCAGCAGGCTGGAGAGGCCAAGCCGGTTGGGCAGGCGGAAGAGTTTGTGCTGGCTGGGGTTGCGCAGGTCGGCGTCGATCAGCAGGGTGCGTTCGCCCAGCTGCGAGAAGACGACGGCGAGGTTGGCGGCGGTGAAGCTGCGCCCTTCGCCGCGGCCGGGGCTGACGACGGCCAGGGTCTTGTGGCCGGCTTCGCCATCGAACCAGCGCAGCATGAGCTGGCTGCGCAGGGCGCGCAGTTGCTCGACGACGGGGCTGAAGGGCTTGAAGGCGGCGATGACTTCTTCGCTGACGCTGGTGTCGCCGGGCATCAGGTAGGGGTAGTCGTATTGCCGGGAGAGGGCCTGCTGGATGTCGGCTTCGCTGAGCAGGCCGAGCTCGATGGCAGCGTCGCCGAAGCGCAGGCCGCGGGCCTTTTGCAGCTTGAGGATGCGCTCGGCGGCGTCCGGGCTGAGGCGGCCGCTGTCGATGAGGATGGCGCCGATGGAGCGGCCGGAGTCGGCGTTAAGCTTTTCGTGGATGGCGTTCATGGCGTTCAGGCCTCGACGGCGGCTTGCCGTGCATTGCTGCGGTCAACCGGAAAAAATGGCCAAAATCCAAATTTCTTTTTGGCGCGGGGCTGGGTGGAATCGAGCTCGGCGAGCACGGGGAGTTCGAGGGCCAGGGCGAGGTCTTCGGCGGAACGGATGCGGCGCTGGCCGAGTTCGGCAACCAGCGCAGCACCCACGCCGAGCAGCGTGCCGAGGAAGATGGCGACGAGCAGGTTGAGGAAGACGCGCGGCCGCGAGTGTTTGGTCGGTTCGACGGCGGGGCTGAGGACGAGGACGTTGGTTTGCTGCGACTGGCCTTCGAGGTTGCTTTGCGTCATGCGCTGGCCAACGGCCTCGTAGGCGCGGCGGGCGGTTTCGACGTCATTGACGAGGACGGCGAGCTGGTCGCGCTCGGCCTTGATGGCGAGGACGCGCTTTTTCTGCTCCTCGATGGCGGCCTTGAGTTCTTCCTGCTTGACGGCGCCGAAGCGAGTGGCAACGGCGGCACCGCCGGAGATGCGGCCGATTTCTTCGCGCAGTTGCTGGTTTTGCTCCTTGATCTGGGCTTCGAGCTGCTGCACTTGCGGGTGGTTCTTGCCGAGGTTGGCGTTGAGTTCGGAAAGCTTGGATTCGCTGCGGGCGATCTCGGCCTTGAGGTTCTGGATCAGCGGGTTTTGCAGCACTTCGAGGGAGAGTTCGCTGGTGCCACTCTTTTGCCGGCTGGCGGCGTCGGCGCGCTGGGCCTGGGCGGCGGCAAGCTGGGCGGCGAGGTCGTTGAGGCGGGCCGTTTCGTTGTCCATGATGCGGTCGTCGGTGACGACGATGCCCTTCTCCTGCTGGTAGGCGGAGAGCTTGGCCTGGGCTTGTTCAAGGTTGGCGCGCAGGCCCTTTTGCCGCTCTTCGAACCAGGCGCTGTACTGGCGGGCCGGCTCGACGCGCAGTTCGATGGAGGTGTCGATGTAGGCCTGGGCGAAGGCGTTGGCGACGGCGGCGGCGAATTGCGGTTCGGGGCCGGAGAAATTGATGTTGATGACGTTGCTCTCGCGCGAGGGCTTGATGTCGAGTTTCTTTTGCAGCAGTTCGCCGTAGTAGCTTTCGATGCTGCCCTTGCCTTCGCTGGCTTCGCGCCACTTTTCAACGGCCTCGGCATTGCCGGCGATGCCGAGCAGCTTGACGACGCGGCTGGCGACGCGGTCGCTGTTGATGATGTCCATCTGCGTTGCCATGTAGCCGGGGGCCATCATGCCCTGCATGACGATGCCGGCAATGGGGTCGGGCGACTTGACGTCGATGACCAGCGAGGTGGTGGCGGTGTATTCCCTGGGCAGCACGAGGCTGACGACCAGCGTGGTGAGGAATGTGACGCCGAGCACGGAGAGCGCCAGCTTGCGGCGCGCCCAGAGGATGAGCAGGAATTGCTGGAAAGTCATGGGTGGCTTTCAGTGGAC
>CAZGQB010000285.1:0-3414 GCA_964527055.1 uncultured Sulfuritalea sp. | reverse complement strand
GCGCCGCTGCCGTCGCGATTCATGCGCCACAGGTTGTTGCCGCCGCCGCGATCGGAGGTGTAGGCGATCTGCTTGCCGTCGGGCGAGAAACGCGGCTGCACGTCCCAGACCGCGCCGTTGCTGATGCGCGTGGCATCGCCGCCGCCGATCGGCAGGGTGTAGATGTCGCCGAGCATCGAAAACGCAATCGTGCCGCCGTCGGGGCTGACGTCGAGGTCGAGCCAAGTACCTTCGTCGGTGCTGAACTGGATCGTCTTGGTCGGCCCATGCGCGGCGTTGACGTCCCACTTGGGTTTGTCCGCTTTGTCGGCGGCGCCGACGGCGCCAGCGAGCGAAAAAGCGAGGGCGAAGGCGAGCGGATGCAGTTTCATGGCAGGGTTCCGGAAAACGCGGGGCCCGCAATGCGGGCCCCGGGAGGTGGGTTTCAGTGCTGGTAGGCGCGGGGCAGCGCGCCCGGCGCTTGCAGGTAACGGTCGCGCAACTCGGTTTGGCGCGAGCGCATCGGCATCGCCTGGCCGCGCATCCACACCTGTTCGGCGGTCGTGGTCAGTTCGAGCGGATCGCCATTCCACAACACCAGATCGGCGACCAGGCCCGGCTCGATGCGACCGACCTGGTCGCCGACGCCGAGGGCCGCGGCGGGCACGCTGGTGATCGCGGCGAGCCCCGATTCCCAGGGGAGACCGTTCGCGACAGCGACGCCGGCATCCTGGCGCACCTTGCGCGCGTTGTGCGAGGCGAAATCGAAATCGCTGACGATCACTTGCACGCCCGCCTTGTGCAGCAGGGCCGCATTGTCCAGGCGCGCGCCGATCTGGTCGAAACTGCTGGGCAGGTTCTGCAGCGTGTTGAGGATGACCGGCACTTTCGCCGCCGCCAGTTGCGGCGCCACGCGCCAGGCCTCGGCGCCGCCGACCACGATGGCACGCAGGCCGTGCTTGCGCGAGAAGGCCAGCATCTGGCGGATGTCCGCCGCGCGATCGACCGAGAACAGCACGCGACCGCCGATCAGATATTTCGCCAGCGTCTCGCGCCCGGTCGGCGTCAGCAGCGCGTTCGGCGTGCCGTAGGGCGCCAGGCCGCGCGCTTCGCGGATGGCCTGTTCGAGCAGCATGTATTGCGCCGCGCGCGACTTGCCGCTGAGCGACTGCGCGCCGCTGCCGAGACTGACGAACAGCAGTTTCGGGCCGAACACATTGCTGTCGGCGCGACCATCGAGCCGGATGCTGCCGCCCTGGCCGGCGACGAGGCTGCCGCCGCCGGCGCTGTTGGCCGAGAGCACGCTCCAGGTGACGCCGCCCATGCGCGCGACCGGCAGCAACATCGAATCGGGATTGAAGGCGAGGCTGACGTCGAACTCGGGCCGCATCTGCGGCGGTTGTCCGCCGCCGCCGAAAGACTGCGCGCTGTCGACCGTGCTTTCTTCGCCGGAAACTTCCTCCAGGCCGATATCGCCGACGCCGCCGAACAGGCCAGGCGTCAGCGCCTGGCCTTTGGCGTCGTACACCGGAACGTTCGGCGTGACCAGGATGTCTTTGCCGACCATGCGGATGATGCCGCCCTGGATCAGCACGTCGGCATCCTTCAACGTGCCGCGGGCGCCGGCGGTATGCACGGTGGCGTGCTTGATCAGCAGATCCTGCGCGAAGGCCGGCAGCGCCGCGACCATCGCAACGCACAACACGGCGGGCTGTAGGGTGGGCTTCAGCCCACCAACCAATCTCGCGAAAACATTACGACGGCTCATCGCGCAGCCTCCTGTCCCAGCATGAAATCGGATACCGGTTGCCGCGATTTGTCGCCGCGGTCGTACATCAGGGCGCCATCCACATAGACCTTCTCGGCTTTCGCGTAAACGCTGAAAGGCGTGCCGTTCCACAACACGACATCGGCCATCTTGCCCGGCGCGAGGGTACCAGTGCGGTCGCCGATGCCGAGCGCGCGCGCGGGGTTCTGCGTCAGCCAGCGGATGGCGCGCTCGGGCGGAATATCGATGTTCACGCGTCGCGCGTTGCCCATCACCTTCGCCGCCTCCTGGTTCAGGCGCTGGATGCCCTCGGACGAATCCGAATGCACGATGGCGCAGCCCTTCTCGGGACGATCGACCAGGGCGATGTTTTCCTGGATGCCGTCCAGGGACTCCATCTTGAAGCCCCACCAGTCGGCCCAGAGCGCGCCGCAAACGCCTTCGGCGGCGAGGCGGTCGGCGATCTTGTAGGCCTCGACGCCGTGGTGGAAGGCGGTGACGCGGAAACCGAATTCCTTCGCCAGGTCGAGCATCGTCGCCATCTCGTCGGCGCGATAACAATGGATGTGCACGAGGATCTCGCCCTTGAGCACGGCCATCAGGGTTTCCTTGGCGAGATCGCGCGACGGCGGATCGCCCTTCTTGTCGCCGGCGTTGTACTTGTCCCAGGCGCGCATGTAGTCCTGGGCGGCGATGAAATCGGCGCGATAACCGGCCACATTGCCCATGCGTGTGGACGGCGCCGAACCCTTGCCGCCGTAAACGCGCTTGGGATTTTCGCCGCAGGCCATCTTCAGGCCCCAGGGTGCGCCGGGGAATTTCATCGCCTGGTAGGTGTTGGCGTAAACGTTCTTGACGGTGACGCCGCGGCCGCCGATCAGGTTCGCCGATCCCGGCAGAAGCTGCATCGTGGTGACGCCGCCGGCCAGCGCGGTGCCGAAGCCCGGGTCCTGCGGCGTGATGGAATGTTCGGCCCAGACCTCCGGCGTGGTCGGGCTGGTCATCTCGTTGCCGTCGTTATGCGCGTTCACGCCCGGGCTGGGATACACGCCAAGGTGCGAATGCACGTCGATGATGCCGGGCGTGACCCAGCGGCCAGTGCCGTCCACCACCTGGGCCTCGGCCGGCGCGCTGAGCCCGCTGCCGACGGCGGCGATCTTGCCGTCCTGCATCAGCACGTCGGCGTTGTCGAGCCGCTCGCCGCTGCCGGTGAGCACGGTCGCGTTGCGGATCAGCACGGGCGGCGAAGGCACCGGCGCGTAGGTGCTGGGATAAGGATCGGACGGCGCCGCGGGCGCAGTCAGCGGAATCGCCGCCAGCAGGGCGGCAAACAGGAGTCTGGTCATGGCTTTCCCCGGTAAACAGGGCAACCCTAGCCCCGCCCCCCGGCCTTGCCAACCCTGCCTTAGGTCATGGTCGGCCGGGCGCGTGGCAAAATGGCGAAACCGCGGAGGAAGGGATGAAGGACAAGAACGCAATCGTCAGCAACTGGCTGCCGCGCTATACCGGTGTGCCCCTGGAGAAATTCGGCGAACACATCCTGCTGACCAACTTCGGCGGCTATCTCGATACCTTCGCCCGCCTCACCGGGGCCGAGGTCACCGGTCGCGACCGGCCGATGCCCAGCGCGACCATCGACGGCATCACCATGATCAACTTCGGCATGG
>CAZGQB010000284.1:0-3424 GCA_964527055.1 uncultured Sulfuritalea sp. | reverse complement strand
CGACATGGTCGGCGAGTTCCCCGAACTGCAGGGCATCATGGGCCGCTACTACGCGCTGCACGACGGCGAGCCGGCCGAGGTCGCCGACGCCATCGAGGACCACTACAAGCCGCGCTTCGCCGGCGACGAACTGCCGCGCGGCGAGGTCGGCCTCTGCGTCGCGTTGGCGGACAAGCTGCAGACCCTGGCCGACATGTTCGGCATCGGCCAGTTGCCCACCGGCGACAAGGATCCCTTCGCCCTGCGCCGCCACGCCTTGGGCATGATCCGCATGCTGATCGAGCGCGACCTGGCGCTGGACCTGATGTGGCTGTTCCATGCGGCAAAACTCGTCGACGCCAAGGTGGTGGAACAACTGTCGGAATTCATCTACGAGCGCCTCGCCGGCAGCCTGCGCGAGCAGGGCTACTCGGCGCTGGAGGTCGATGCCGTGGTCGGCCTGCGTCCGCAACGCCTGGGCGACATCCCGAAGCGCCTGGCCGCGGTGCGCGCCTTCGCCGCGCTGCCCGAAGCGGCGAGCCTTGCCGCCGCCAACAAGCGCGTCGGCAACATCCTGAAGAAGGCCGAGGGCTCCGTGGCGGCGCAGGTCGATCCGGTGCTGCTCAAGGAAACCGCCGAAATCGCGCTGAACAAGGCGCTCGACTCGGTGAAACCCGCGGCCGATGCCGCCTTCGAACGCGGCGACTACACCGCCTCGCTGCAGGCGCTGGCGGCGCTGAAGGCGCCGGTGGACAGCTTCTTCGACGGCGTCATGGTGAACGCCGAGGACCCTCAGCTTCGCGCCAACCGCCTCGGCCTGCTCGCCACGCTGCACCAGGCGATGAACCGCGTCGCCGACCTGTCGCGCCTATAAACCAATGAGCCACAGAGGACACAGAGAGCACAGAGAAGGGCCGGGCAAACATGTGTTTTCTCTCTGTGTCCTCTGTGTCCTCTGTGGCTAAATTGCCTTCATGAAACTCGTCATCCTCGACCGCGACGGCGTGATCAACCACGACTCCGACCAGTACATCAAGTCGCCGGAGGAATGGAAGCCGATCCCCGGCAGCTTGGCCGCGATCGCGCGCCTGAACCAGGCCGGCTATCGCGTGGTGGTGGCCAGCAACCAGTCCGGCGTCGGCCGCGGCCTGTTCGAGACCGACACGCTGATGGCGATCCACGACAAGATGCACAAGGCGCTGGCCCTGGTGGGCGGGCGCATCGACGCCATCTTCTTCTGCCCGCACACCAACGACGACCATTGCGACTGTCGCAAGCCCCGACCGGGCATGCTGAAGGAGATCGCAGCGCGCTTCAATGCCGACCTGGCCGGCGTACCGGCCATCGGCGACAGCCTGCGCGACCTGCAGGCGGCGGTCGCCGCCGGCGCCCAGCCGATGCTGGTGCTCACCGGCAAGGGGCGCAAGACCGCCGATGACCCGGCCATGCCGCGGGAGACTCTGGTTTTTCCCGACCTCGCCGCTGCGGCCGCGCACATCGCCCGCTGATGGCCGTACTGCGTTCCCTGCTGTTCCTGCTGATTCTGGTGGTGGTGACGCCGCCCTACACGCTGGCGGTGATCCTCCTCTGCTGGCCGCTGCCGCATCGCATGCGGCGCCGCTCGGTGGCGCCCTGGGTCAATTTCGTGATCTGGCTGGTCAAGCACCTGCTCGGCATTCCCTACCGCCTGCTGGGCGCGGAGAACATTCCGGGGCGCCCGGTGGTCGTGCTGGCGAAGCATCAGTCGGCGTGGGAGACCCTGATGCTGCAGGATGTGTTCAAGGACGCGGTCTTCGTCTGGAAGAAGGAGATCAAGTACCTGCCCTTCTTCGGCTGGGCGCTGGCATTGACGCCGATGATCGAGACCGATCGCAGCGCCAGCAAGGCCACGCTGAAGAGCCTGGTCGAACAGGGCCGCGACCGCCTCGCCAAGGGCTATACCGTCATCATCTTCCCCGAAGGCACGCGCTCGCAGCCCGGATCGAAGAACCGCTACAAGGGCGGCGGCGCCCTGCTCGCGGTCGAGAGCGGGACGCCGGTGCTGCCGGTGGCGCTGAATTCCGGCGAATTCTGGGGTCGCAACGCCCTGTTCAAGAAAAGCGGCACCGTCACCGTCAGCGTCGGCCCGGCCATCGACCCCGCCGGACTCACGGCCGCCGAAGTCCTGACGCGCGCGGAAAACTGGATCGAGGCCGAAATGGCAAAGATCAGTCCGCAGCTGTACGGAGCACCCGCAGCATGAGTCCGGGGCGCCGCAATCCGCAAATCGCGCTCAGGCTCGAAGGCAGCGAGCGCGATCCCGCCGGCCGCTGGCACGATGGCGCCGCCCTGGCCTTCCTCGGCGGCAGCCTGCGCCTGGTGCTCGGCACCCGCCACCACGAAGCGCAACGCGAGGGCGACGCGCTGGATTTGCCGCTGCCGCCCGAGGCCACGCCACGCCAGATCCAGGACCGCGCCGAGGCCTGGCTGCGCGAACAGGCCAAACAGGTTCTGCAGCAGGTCATCGCACAAAAGTTCCTGGAAGGACGCACCGCGCTGGCGCTGGCGGGACGGCGCGCGCCGCGCCTGGCGCTGTCCTTCGCCGCGCGCGGGCATTGGGTCGAGGCTCAGGGCAGCGATGTACTGCGCTGCAACTGGCGCCTGATCGAGCAGAGCCTGCCCGTCATCGAACAGGCGATCGCGCGCGGCATCGCCGCGCTGCCGGCGCAAGACCGGGGTTGCGACCTGTTCGGCGCCTCGCCCGCGACCTGACGATGCTGCTCGAACAACTCGCGCTGTTCCGGCTGCCCGCGCCGCCCGCCGCGACGAAACCCCGCCACCTCCTGATCAGCGGCCGCATCATCGACTACCGCCTGAAGAATGGCGCCCGGCGGCTGTCGATGACCATCGACGAACGCGGCCTGCGCATCAGCGCGCCGCGCCGCATCAGCCAGGGCGAGATCGAAAGTTTTGTGCAGGACCATGGCGAGTGGGTACTGAAGAAACTCGACGAACTCGCCCACGCGACCAGGCCGCGCCACCTCACGATCAGGGAAGGCACGCGCCTGCCTCTGCTCGGCGGCGAAGCGGAAGTGCGCATCCTGCCCGGCGCCAACCGGGTGCGCTGGATCGCCGATACCCTGGTCCTCGAAGCGCGCCCGGAAGCAGACCTCGGCCAACTGGCAAAACGCGCCCTGCAAAAGCGGGCGCTGACGCATTTCAGCGAGCGCCTCGACCATTTCGCGACCCGGCTCGACCTCGCGCCACCGAAGCTCAGCCTGTCGTCGGCGCACACGCGCTGGGGCAGTTGCAGCGAAGAAAGCGGCATCCGCATCAACTGGCGCCTGATCCACCTGCCGCCGCACCTGGGCGACTACGTGGTGGCCCACGAAGCGGCCCACCTGATCGAACTGAACCACAGCAAGCGCTTCTGGGCCGTGGTCGGCTCGCTCTATCCCGAATGGCA
>CAZGQB010000283.1:0-3445 GCA_964527055.1 uncultured Sulfuritalea sp. | reverse complement strand
TGGCAGCACTGGCCACGCTCGCCACGGAAAGAAGAACCAGGACCATGACCAAGGGGACACGCATCGATTTATGCATTTGTTGTTACTCCGAAGGATTCAGGGACTTTTTCATGATCTGGCGCCCTCGCTTCCAGAGTTCCGTGTAGGTGTCTTCATCGGCGCTCGCGGCCATGCCAAGCGACACGCCCTTGGTCAGGACCACGTCGACGACCCGGCCGGCATCCACTTCGATGATCGGAAACATCTTCTCGGCGAGCGTGATGTAGTACTGCGAGAGCCGGTCCAGTGCCTTGCCGACGCCGGTGCCGATGCCTGCCTGGATCTGCTTTCCGGATTCGATCGTCCCCACCGAGCCCAGGGCGCTGGTGCTGTAGCTGGTTGCGCTTTGCTGGAATCCCTGGCCGATGCCGGCGATGATTCCGGTCATCAATGCATTGGCCAGCACCTGTCCCTGCTTGCTGACCAGCCTCCCCCGCAGTCCGGCCTTCCCATCCTCGCCGACGACATAGCCTTTGATCGTGGCGTCCACCACTTCGCCGTTGTTGAGCACACAGGAGAGCGATTCAAGCCGCAGATACGCCCGTTCGGAACTGATGTCACCGTATCCGGAGCCAAGCATGAAACACTCCTTGACCCTGGCCCGGTAGCGATTGGGAAGAAAGGCGTTGTCCTGCACCCGCAGCAGGATCGGCCACGGATTGTTTTGCGCCTGTCCTCCCGTGGGCGCATCCAGTCCACCCATCAGCGCCACCCGCATGAAGGAGCCCGAGGGAATGTAGGTCTTGCCCTGTTTTGCGTCGGCCGGCGCTTGCGGTGCTGCCGGAATCGCGTCACTGACTTCGAACGATGCAATTCCAGGCTCTCGTGGAATGACGGGAGGTGGCAACGGCGGGAGAGGTGTTACCGGTGTCCCGGACGGCGATGGTGTCGGGCCCTGGGCTGACGCCTGAAGTGTGCTCGAAGGGCCGGGACCCGGCAGCATCGGCGGCAAGGGCGGCAGCACGCTGGCCTGACGGGTCGAGGGTTGCGGTGCAGACTGCTTTTGCTCAACCTCACCCATCTTCTGTTTCAAGCCCTGAATGACGTTGTCCATCTCCTTCATCTGCTGCGACGATTGCGCCATCCAGACATCGCGTGGATCCACCTGCGCGCCTGGCGTGACAATGTTTCTGCTGGCCTTGTCGAGTCTGGTCGATTGAGGCATCGGAGCGGGCTGGTTGTCCCAGATGGCGATGCTGCCAAAGACCAGGCCGATGAATCCTGCGCCCAGGCCACCGAGCACCAGATACTGTCGGGCCTTGGGCGACAAGCCTTTCAGATAGGACGTGAGGCCGCCGCTGGCGGCAACCGGATCACTCACCGGGGTTCTCCGAGATCACAAAAACCTCAGTGGTTTCACCGGGCGACAACTGGGGTTTGGCGATCGAAATAGCGATGACCTGGCGCCGGTAGAGTTCCCGCTCATCGAGCACCATCGCGTTAGAGGACGTGTTGGTGAGAAGGTACTTCTCGCCTTTGAGGGGACCGTCGATGACCCTGGTCAGGACGAACAGGACTTCGGTCCAGAGGGGCACGATCTCGTTGGTCGCCCTCGCCTCCATCTCCGCTTCGGTGTCCGACTGAAGGGACAGCAGGACGCGCTTGATCAACTGATTTCTGGCGACATCCTTGCCCGGCGCTAGACCGATACCGGCGACTGAGCGTCCCTTGAGGGTGATGGAATCCGACGGGCCGTCTGTCACCGACAACAGCAGCTTCCAGGTTCGGCCGTTCTCATCGGAAACGAAGATGCTGAGGGTCGGCTTGTCCGTGGTCGGTTTGAGATAGGCGGTACCGGCTTCCTTGTCGGCCGTGACCGCGAACTCACCTTCCGCCCCGAATATCCGGCGAACGCGATGGCCATCGATCCGAATCAGGGTCGGTTCGGATCGAGATACTCTGGCGCTCAAGGTGTCGTCCGGTTTCCCGACGAGCACCTGGGCCGCACTGGCGGACAGGCTAGCGGCCAGCAGCGCTGTCAAAAGGATTTTGTTCACTGGTTTCCTTGAACTCGGATACATAGAGCCTTCCATTCATGTGCTTGAATCCGACGAGATAGGTCGCCTGGCGCTCCCCGGCCTTTTTGTCCGACGCCCAGGTAAACAGCGTCCCCGACAGGGCAACCCGCAGCGTCTTCTCGTCCAGCGTGATGTTGCGAACCGAGAATTGCGTGGCGGTGTTGTTCTTCTTCAGGAAATCCGCGCGAGCACCCATTTCCATTTGCAGTCGTCCAAACTCGGAGGGCGCCGCATACTTCAGGAACAGGCTGTTCTGGTAAGTGGAAACGGCCGGGGTAATGTTGAGGGCGAGTCCAGCGTACCAGTAGGCCATGTCTTCGAGGTACTCCCGGGAGACGGCGTTGCCGGATACCCAGAAGCTGCGCTTGATCTCGGGCGGAACGAGGACGGTTTTTTCATTGCCGACCAGTTTCAGCACGACGCCGGCGACAACCAGAATCACCATGAGCAGTCCCGCCAGGAGAATCCGCATGAAGCGGATTTCCTGTGTGGCATTCGCCTGCGCGGACAGGTAATTTCGAAATAGCATCGTGATTCGTCGCCTAGCCCAGGAAGTAGCGTTGGTCAGACGGTGGAGTGGCTCGCAACTTCAGGAACAGCCCGCTGGGAAACCACCAGTAGAGGGCGTGAGCGGCGAACTTCGGGTGCTTGCCTGCCTTCATGCGACCGTACTGCCAGGCCGCCAGTGCGCCTAGGGCAATGCCCATGAGCATGGATCCGGAGATCACCCCCATGCTGATCAGCATGATGGCGATCACCGCCTGATCCATTTCCCACCACAGGAAGCGCTCCTGCGCATCCAGGGACTTCGGGATGTAGCCGTTTTCGTCGTTACCCACGCGGGATGCTCCGGCTCAGACCGTTGCCGTCAGGATGCCGGTGATGATCGTCGGCGTGTATTGCAGGAAAATCGCAAAGCCGGCGCCCGACAGGATTGGGACCGGATTGACGCGGGCAATCGAAAGGATCGCGCCAAGACCGACGGCCGCCACCGCTACCGCCCGCCCGAAATAGCCGGTGACCACGTCGTTGACCCACGTATAGAGGGCCTGGAATTCAGTTCCCGTGGTGCCGGCGAGGGCACCTCCGGCCAGCAGGGACAGGGCAATGGCGACTACGGCATAACGTTGATTACGATTCACTTTTTACTCCTTTGGTATGGTCGATGACGGATTTGATGAGCCAGCCGAGCCCTATGCCAAGCGCGATGCCGCCGATATGGGCTTCGAATCCCTTATCGAGCAGTGAGCCGGGCAGGAAGGAACCGAGGGCCATGAAGGCGCTGGCAATGAGGTAGTCTCGGATGGCGGCTTTGGATCTTGGAAGCACTCGCTTTACTCCTTTTGGGTAGATGAAAAATGTAGATCGACGCGCCGGTTGATCGCTCG
>CAZGQB010000282.1:0-3452 GCA_964527055.1 uncultured Sulfuritalea sp. | reverse complement strand
GGCCTTTCGCATCCAGATTCAGCGCCGTCGCACCCTGAAACATCCGATCTCCCCCCGTCCGGGAATCAGGCCTTGGCCAGCCCGTATTTCCCACTAACTCCCACAAGAACCCACTTTAAGACACTTTTTTAAGTGGGTCAAGCTGGAAGAGCGCTATTTTTCCAAGCGCAACAAGGGCTTAGGCGTCGAACGCTAGAATTTTTATTGAAATAAATTTCAATAAAAACAATGTGGATAGCGAAGATACTGAATGTGATTTATGAGAAGCGGAGCGCAGGATGAGGATTCCCCCTGCAAGGGTGACCAAGGATCAGGCGGATGCGGGTCCGACTCCCATCATTTCGCCCATCCGTATCGCCCGCTGCGGCGCCCATTCCGCATTGAACTTCAGCGCGTCGCGCTGAAACAGCATGACCACGGTCGAGCCGAGCAGGAAACGTCCCATTTCCTCCCCCTGCCGGTAGCGCAGGTCACTATCCTCGTAGCGCCATTCGCGCAGCCGTCCGGGGCGCGGCGGATTCACCGTGCCGTGCCATGCCGTGACCATGCTGCCGACGATGGTGGCGCCGACCAGCACCATGACGAAGGGCCCCGCCTCGCCCTCGAACACGCAGACCACGCGCTCGTTGCGGGCGAACAGTCCGGGCACGCCGCGCGCGGTGACCGGATTCACCGAAAACAGGTCGCCCGGGACGTGGATCATGCGCGTCAGCCTGCCGGCACAGGGCATGTGGATGCGGTGGTAGTCCTTCGGGCTCAGGTAGAGCGTGGCGAACTGGCCGTTTTCGAATTGCGAAGCCAGCGCGGCATCACCGCCCACCAGTGCCGTGGTCGAATAGCCATGACCCTTGGCCTGGAAGATCCGGTCACGCTTGATGGCGCCGAACTGGCTGATCGCGCCGTCGACTGGGCAGATGAAATCGGCGTCGGCCAGCGGCCGAGCATCGGGCTTCAGCGGCCGCGTGAAGAACTCGTTGAAGCTGGCGTAGCCGGCGATGTCCGGGTTCGCCGCCTCGGCCATGTTGACCCCGTAGCGGCCGACGAACCAGCGGATCACGGCAGTGGTCAGGCCGCCGGCGCGGGCGGAGGCGAATCTGCCGGCCAGCGCGGTGAGCGCCTGCTTGGGCAACAGGTACTGGGCAAGGACGGCAAGGCGCTCGGACACGATCGCGCTCGATGGACGAAGCGGCGGATTATAGCGGCGCGGTCCTATCCGGCCGGCAGCGGCTCATTGCCGCTTGAGCAGCCAGGTCAGCACCGGCGGCGTGATCAGCGTGGTCAGGATCACCATCAGCACGATCACCGAAAACATGGCTTCGTTCATCACCCCGAGATTCTTTCCGACCATGGCGAAAATCAGGCCGACTTCGCCGCGCGGCACCATGCCCCAGCCCACCACCCATTTGCCGGATGAGCCGGCGGCGAGACCAGCGGCCAGCTTGCCGACGATGGCGACGAAGGTGACGCCGAGCCCGATGCCGAGAATCTTCGGGTCGGCGAACGTCTGCAAATCCACCTGCATGCCGGTCAGGACGAAAAACACCGGGACAAAGAAATAGCCGATCGGTTCTATCATGTGTTCGTGCTGGTGGCCGCCGTGCTTCTTCAGGATCGGGCGCAGACGCTCGGCCAGCCCGGGATCGCTCGCCGGCAGCAGGGGCTCGATATCGCGCACGATGGCCGGCCGGTCGAAATCGCGCAGAAAGATCGGTTCGAACAGCAGGCCGGCGGCGAAGGCGCCGATGATCGGCGCCAGGCCGATGGCATGGGCCAGCCAGGCGAGGAACAGCCCGGTGGCCAGCACCTGGGCGAACAGCATCGAAGGCCCGGCATCGAGCTGTGCCAGCCAGCGGCTGGAATGAGGCGCGATCATGCGCCCGATCCAGATCGAGCCGGCGAGGAAGATCACCGCCTGGGCGATGATGCCGACGACCTGGCCGATGCTGACCGAACCCGCCTGCACCAGGCTGGTGACCACGGCGAGGATCACCAGGCCCAGCACGTCGTCGATCACCGCGGCGCCGAGCACGATGCGCGCCGCCGGGGTATCGAGCTTGCCAAGGTCGCGGAAGACACGGCCGGTGATGCCGACCGAGGTGGCGGCCAGCGTGGCGCCGAGGAACAGGTAGGTGTTGCCGGACAATCCCGGCGCCAGCCACGGCCCCATGACGAAGGCACCGAGGACGAAGGGCACGACGATGCCGATGCTGCCGACGGCCAGGGCGCGCGGCCCCACCTTGATCAGGTCCGCCAGCCGGGTTTCGAGGCCGATCTGCAGCAACAGCACGATGACACCGAGTTCGGCGATAAACTTCACCGCCGGATCGTGCTTGATGGAGTCAAAACCGTTGATGCCCAGCAGCGCCAGGTTGCCCAGCAGCACGCCGAGCAGCAGTTCGCCAAGCACGGCGGGGAAACCGACTTTTTGCGCCAGTGGGGCGAACAGCCGGGCAGACATCAGGATCAACGCCAGCCACAGCAGGTTGGTGCCGACCACGTCGGATGCCGCGGCCCATGCCGGCGCTGCGGCGAAGAGAAAAGCAAAGGCCCCCGCGACGAGCGGAGGCCTGGCGTAACGCCGCGGCAAAAGCAAACTCACCGGCCTTGTGCCGAGAGCGCGGCGATGCGCTCTTCCATGCTCGGGTGGCTGGCGAACAGCGCCATCAGGCCGCGGCCGCCGGCGATGCCGGAGCTCGCCAGGCTCTTCGGCAGCGGTTCGACGGCCATGCCGCCGAGGCGCTGCAGGGCGGCAATCATCGGCCGCGGCGACCCCATCAGGCTGGCGGCGCCGGCGTCGGCACGGAATTCGCGCTGGCGCGAAAACCAGGCGACGATGATGCTGGCCAGAACGCCGAACAGTATGTCGCAGATCACCACGGTGATCATGTAGCCGACACCGGGACCGGAGGACTGGCTGTCGCCGCGGCGCAGGAAGCTGTCGACCAGATACCCCACGATGCGCGACAGGAAGATGACGAAGGTATTGACCACGCCCTGGATCAGGGTCAGCGTCACCATGTCGCCGTTGCCGACGTGGCTGACTTCGTGCGCCAGCACGGCTTCGACTTCCTCCTTGCTCATGCCCTGCAGCAGGCCGGTGGATACCGCGACCAGCGAGTTGTTGCGGCTCGGCCCGGTGGCGAAGGCATTCGGCGCGCCTTCGTAGATGGCGACCTCGGGCATCGCGATGCCGGCTTTTTCCGCCTGCTTGCGCACGGTCTCGACCAGCCAGAACTCGGTCGAGGTCGAGGGGCTGTCGATGATGCGCGCGCCGGTGGACCACTTCGCCATCATCTTCGACATGGCCAGCGAAATGAAGGCGCCGCCGAAACCCATGAGGCCGGCGAAGACCAGCAGCGTGCCCAGGTCGAGGCCGTTGGCGGTCAGGTAGCGGTTCACTCCCAGCACGCTGGCGGCGATCGACAGCACCAGCATCACGGCAAGGTTGGTGA
>CAZGQB010000281.1:0-3473 GCA_964527055.1 uncultured Sulfuritalea sp. | reverse complement strand
CGCGGAAGATCGCCCAGAGGAACTGTGCCTGCGGATGCGTCGAGGTCCTCAAGGCGGCGAACTTCTCGGCCGGGTTTTTCATTTTGAGGACGGCCGCGACTTCCTCGGCGACCGCGCCGGCCGAGGTCCGGTAGCCTTGCTGCGCGGCATCGAACACCTGGATTTCCTTGCCCAGCTTTTTGAAGATGCCGCCGCGCGTCTTCTGGCCCAGCGCGCCTTGCGCGATCAGTGCCGCAAGCCAGGCCGGTGCCGCGAAGTAACCATGCCACGGATCATCGGGCAGGGTGTCCTGCATGGTCTTGACGACATGGGCCAGGGTGTCGAGGCCGACGACATCGGCGGTGCGGTAGGTGGCGCTCTTGGGCCGGCCGATGCGCGGACCGGTCAGCGCATCGACCTCGTCGAAGCCGAGATTGAACGCCGCGGTGTGGTGCATCACGGCGAGCATCGAGAAGACGCCGACGCGGTTGGCGACGAAGTTCGGCGTGTCCAGCGCACGTACCACGCCCTTGCCCAGGCGAGAGGTCAACCAGGTTTCCAGCAGGTCCAGCGTGGCGGGAGCGGTTCCCCGCGTGGCGATGATCTCGACCAGCTGCATGTAGCGCGGCGGGTTGAAGAAGTGGATGCCGCAGAAGCGCGGGCGCACCGCCTCCGGCAACCCCTGCGCCAGGGCATTGATCGACAGGCCCGAGGTGTTGGAGGCGATGATGGCATCGGGCGCGAGGTGCGGCGCGATCTTCGCGTACAGGTCGTTTTTCCAGTCCATGCGCTCGGCGATGGCTTCGATCACCAGGTCGCACCCGGCCAGGAGCGGCAGATGTTCGTCGTAGTTGGCGGCATCGATGAACTTGAGCTTGTCCTTCGTCGCCAGCGGGGCCGGCTCCAGCTTCTTCAGTCTGTCCAACGCCTTCTTCACCACGCCATTCTTGTCGCCTTCCTGTGCCGGCAGGTCGAACAGCAGCACAGGCACGTTGGCGTTGGCCAGGTGCGCGGCGATCTGCGCACCCATCACGCCCGCGCCCAGCACGGCCGCTTTCCTCACGATCAGCTTGTTCAAGTAGATCTCCTTCGGATATTCAGTCTGGCTCGTCGCCATTCCTCGTGCATCGAATGCCGTCAGCCTTGTTGCGAATCGTGACGCTGCGGCCAACCGGGCGCCTGACCGGGATGGGTTTGTCGGGAGAGACTCCCCTGTCCTGGTCGGACCGAAACTACCGCAGCAACGCAATGCCGGAACGTTTTTCCATACGCAACGGTATGGGTACGGGAATGCTAACCTATCCCGGCAAGGAAAGTCAATACCTGACCGTATGGAAACGGCGGCGAAAGCCGGTTGCCGCGCCGTCCCTCTCCAACACTGCCTGTCGGGTACCGCCCCCATCGGCGTCTTGGAGCAGGGCACCTGGCAGGGATACGATTTGCGGCGAAGTCGCCTGGCGGGGTGTCTTCAACGAGGATCGAACGATCCGGAAATGCCGGTCTGCCCCATTTCTTCTTTGGACCAAGGGGACATCACGGCTCAGGCTTGACAGGGTAATGTTCTCGGTTGCGCCGCACTTCGGCTTAGGCTACACTCCGGCCCCTCAAGCAGCAGCAGGCGCGTAGCTCAGCTGGTTAGAGCACCACCTTGACATGGTGGGGGTCGTTGGTTCGAGTCCAATCGCGCCTACCAGATTACGGTAGGAAATCAATAAGTTGCAACACCAATCAAACCGCCTTCGGGCGGTTTTTTTGCTTCCTATGGCTAAAACGTGACGTAACTAGCCAGACGTTCCGGTTCGTAGGTTCTCGTTGTCTGCCACAAGCTGCAATTTCGGCCGGTCGATCCAGTGCCGCAAATGCTCTCCGCTTAGATGGGCATACCGCTGCACCATCTTGAGCGACGACCATCCTCCAAGCTCCTGCAGGACGTGCAGAGGTGTTCCGTTCTGCACGTGCCAGCTTGCCCAGGTGTGCCTGAGGTCGTGCCAGCAAAAATCGCATATTTCCGCCCTGATCAGTGCTTCACGCCACGCACGGGTACTTGTCTGATGGACCGGTCGCCCCGCCTTGGCAAAGACCCAGCGCAAGGGTTCGTCGCGCTCTGTCTCGTCTTCTTCCTGCAAGGCTTTTTGGGCCTGCAGAATTTCTATTGCTTTGTCGCTTAGTGGGACCGCAAGTGCTTTGCCGTTCTTGGTATTTTCGCCAAGAACCCAAGCTGTCTTTCTCACCAAATCTACCTGCGACCATTCCAGATGCGTCACGTTGGCCCTTCTGAGACCCGTCTGCAAACTGAACTCCGCCATTGCTGCCAAGTGCTTCGGGAGGTGGCTTATGAGTTTGTCGGCGTCCTCTCGGGAAATCCAACGAATGCGGCTCTTGGCTCCCTTGAGTGCCTTGATCTTCGGTACCCTGTCGATCCATTCCCACTCATCCCGAGCTTTGTTGAGTGCGGCTCGGAATGTCGTCAGAAATCGATTGACCGTATCTGGCCCCGGTGTGCATTCGCGTTCTTGCCCGCTCTTGTAAATGCGGATGTATGGCTTCTGCCTTTCAGCAATAAGCGTGCTCACCACCGCTTTGTCGATCTCGTCGAGATACTTGCCGCCGAGATAGGTATCGAGCCAACGTAATGCATGCCGGTCGTTCTCAATAGACGCCTTGCGTTCAGCCTCAGCTTCGCGGATGTAGCGGACTACAGCTTCACGCCATGTGTATCGGCGCTTGGTCCCTAGTCGTTGCTGTTCCCAAATCTGAGCCTTTAGCTTGTCGTGGTATTCCTGAGCTTTTCTCCGGTCTTCAGTCCCAGTGCTTTCGCGTATTCGTCGTCCGCCGATGGTGACGTCAAGCCACCAGAGCGACGACTCTTTAGGTCGATAGATAGCCATTCATTGGCCTCCTTTCTAACGCTATCTTTCGACGCTTGCCGCCTGTAGTTTGAACGCAAATAGTCGACAAGGTCAATATCAATGAATACCCAGCATTTCCCCGGCTTGGCTGCCGGGACTTCTCCGGACTGTGCTTTGCGAAGCAACGTGATCGGATGTATGTGGAGGAGCCTTGCGGCTTCCTGGAGTGTCAGCGTTCGCATCGCTTCTCAGGTGAAGTGCACTTCGTTGTCTGCCAAATAGTCTTGACGATGATCGTTTGGTACATGTCTAGGGCATAGCTCGCATCTCACCCCTTCCAGCCAGTGCAGGGACGTCACACCGCGTTCTCGAACCCTCCCGGTACTGGCGTCACGTCAACGGTTTAACGGGCTACTGGTGCCTCTCGTCGGTTGGCCCTTAGTGGAGCGAACATCAGTTTCCCTGTTTGAGCGGCCGTATCAGGCCTGATTCATAAATACGGAATTGCCTTCAAAACTGTCGGTGACTATGCCCTAGGTCATATAGATATATTTATTTCGATGCCATTTAGTTAAATAGTAACGTCATTGGTCACATTGCCGCCCTTTCATCTGACGAAAGGGGGGCGCCATGGCGCTCAAACAG
>CAZGQB010000280.1:0-3487 GCA_964527055.1 uncultured Sulfuritalea sp. | reverse complement strand
CCATGCGGTACATGTTGGCGGTCGGCCCGCCGAGGTCGGAGATGACGCCGGTGAATCCGGGCGTCTTGTCGCGAATTTGTTCGATCTCGTGCAGGATCGAGGCCTCCGAGCGGCTCTGGATGATGCGGCCTTCATGCTCGGTGATGGAGCAGAAGGTGCAGCCGCCGAAACAGCCGCGCATGATGTTGATCGAGAAGCGGATCATCTCCCACGCCGGGATCCTGGCGTCGCCGTAGGCCGGATGCGGCGCGCGGGCGTAGGGCAGGCCGAAGACGTGGTCCATTTCTTCGGTGGTCAGCGGCAGTGGCGGCGGATTCAGCCAGACGTCGCGCACCCCCGCTCCTTCGCCGTGGGCCTGGATCAGGGCGCGGGCGTTGCCGGGGTTGGACTCGAGGTGGAAGGTGCGCGAGGCGTGGGCGTAGAGCACCGGGTCGTCCCGCACCTGTTCGTAGGAGGGCAGGCGGATCGCGGTGTGCGCACGCGCGGCCTTGTGCTGCGCCAGGCGCTCGGCGCGGCTGACGACGCGCACGATCGCCGTGCCGCTGGCGCCGACTCCTGATGTTTGCTTTTCGGCCTCCATGGCATAGGGATCGGGATGCGCATGCACGGCGCCCGGCGTATCCACGGTGGTCGAGTCGGCTTCGCTCCATTCCGGTCCCGGCAGCCAGCCATGCGGCACCATGAAAGCGGTGCCGCGCAGGTCGCGGATCTCGCCGATCTTCTCGCCTTTCGCCAATCGGTGGGCAAGGTCCACCAGCGCGCGCTCGGCATTGCCGAAGATCAGCAGGTCGGCTTTCGAGTGCGGCAGGATCGAGCGCCGCACCTTGTCCGACCAGTAGTCGTAGTGCGCGATGCGGCGCAAGCTGGCTTCGATGCTGCCGATGACGAGCGGCACCTCGGGAAATGCTTCGCGGGCGCGCTGCGAGTACACGATCACCGCGCGGTCGGGACGGCGGCCGGGCGCGGCGTCGGGCGTGTAGGCGTCGTCGGAACGGATCTTGCGATCCGACGTATAGCGATTGACCATCGAATCCATGTTGCCGGCGGTGATGCCGAAGAACAGCTTCGGTTTGCCCAGGCGCTTGAAGTCGTCCGCCGCTTGCCAGTCCGGCTGGCTGATGATGCCGACGCGAAAGCCCTGCGCTTCGAGCAGGCGGCCGACCAGCGCCATGCCGAAGCTGGGATGGTCGATGTAGGCGTCGCCGGTGACCAGGATGATGTCGCATTCGTCCCAGCCCAGCGCCTCCATCTCCGCGCGCGACATCGGCAGGAAGGGCGCCGTGCCGAAGCGCTGCGCCCAGTACTTGCGATAGGAGGTGAGCGGCTTCGCCGCGGCGGGCATCATTGCGGGCTTTGGCGGACTAAGCCGCGCGCAGGCGGCTTTGTGACGGCACGTGGCGGGCGAGGAAATCCATCTGGTCCGCCAGGATGTTGCGGTTGCAGAGGATCAGGTATTCCGCCTTGTTCGGCACGTAGGGCGCGTAGACGAGTTCCATGCGCGCCTGCTCGGGCGTGCGCCCGCTCTTGGTCTGGTTGCAGTGGCGACAGGCGGTGACCACGTTCATCCAGGTGTCGCGCCCCCCCTGCGACACCGGCATGACGTGGTCGCGCGTCAGCCGCTGCGAAGAAAATTCGCGGGCGCAATAGGCGCAGATGTGGCGGTCGCGGTGGAACAGTTCGCGGTTCGACAGCGGCGGGATCGGGTGCAGCGACTTGCCCGAGAGCGCCTTGCCGCGGATCGCGATGATGCTGCTGGTGGCCAGTTCGGAGCGTTCGCCGGTGACGCGATTGGTGCCACCGTGGAAAATGAACTGCGTATCCCCCGCGTCCCAGGCGACCAGGTCGCGCGCGACGTAAATGCAGGCATGCTGCCAGCTCACCCAGCGGTGCGGCACGCCGTGCTGGTCGAGGGTAAGGATCAGCGGATGGCTTTTCATCTCTATAGAATCCCGTATCGGAACGAATTTAGCAGAGCGCAATGACTTTTCATAGCTTCGATATGAGGGGGATTGGGGCGCGACGGATGCGATTCGCGGTCCTGGCCTCCCTGGTTTTCCATTTGCTGCTGCTGTGGCCGGACCTGCCGCGACTGCCGGACCGGGAGTCGCCGCTGCTGCAAGCCACCTTGCGCTCGCCGACGCCGGTCCCCGCCCCCGCTGCAACCGCAGCAGCCCCGCCGCCGCGCGCCGTGACGCCGGCAACGACTAGCGCACCGCGCCCGCCGATGCTGGCGGCAAAGCCATCAGACCCGCCAAGGCCGGCCCCGGTTCCCGAAGCGCAGGCGATTCCCGCCGTCCCGGCAGCGACCCCGGCGCCTGCTCCGCCAGCGCCGACCCCCGCTCCGGTACTGGCGCCAGGGGCTTCCGCGACGGGATCCACGTCAGGGGTGCTGCTGACGCAGGCCAATGCCACGGGCCAGGCGCTCGACGGCCTGCGCGGCTACCGGCTGTCCGTGGCCGGCGAGGCGCGGCGCTTCAAGCGTTATCCGCCGCGGGCCATGGCGGCGGGTTGGGCCGGTACCGCGGAAGTGCGGCTCGAAGTCGGCGACGACGGCCGGCCGCGTCCGGCAACGGTCGGCCGTTCCAGCGGCCACGACGCGTTGGACCGGGCGGCGTTGTCCATGATCGATGCCGGCGCACTGCGCGCGAGTCTGCCCGAAAGCCTGCGCGGCAAGCCCTTCGCCGTCGTGCTGCCGGTGGTGTTCAACCTCGACGACGATTAGCCGCAGACCGCAGTGCCGTTGTAGCGCGCTGTAGGGCGGACTTCAGTCCGCCATCCACGCTGCAGTCCGCCATCCACGCTGCAGTCCGCCAAACCTACCCAGCGGACCGAACCCCGCCATACAATCCCGCACCATGTCCTACGACAATCTCCGCAAAGGACGCCATTCCGCCCCCGGCCAGATGTATCTGGTCACCACCGTGACGGCAGCCCGCCGGAAATTGTTCGCCGACTTCACGACAGCGCGGCGCGTCATCGCCGAAATGCGGCGCATGCATGAAGGCGGTAATGTCATATCGATGGCCTGGGTCCTGATGCCCGACCACCTTCACTGGCTTTTCCAACTGGGCGAAAGTCAAACGCTGGCAAGGACAATGCAGGGGTTCAAGGGTCGTTCGGCCCGCGCCATCAACCGGGACGCGACACTGCAACTTGAAATCTGGCAGCGTGGCTATCACGACCACGCCCTGCGTACAGAGGAAGACGTCCAGGAAGTCCCTCGCTACATCGCCGCCAACCCCCTTCGCGCCTCCCTGGTCCGGCACCTCGGCGACTACCCGCACTGGGATGCGGTCTGGCTATGACAGAGTGATGCAGGGCGGGCTTCAGTCCGCCAAAGCGGCTCGCCCGGCTGAAGCCGGCCCCACGAAAACCCCGCAATGCCGGAAGCGGCTGCAGGGCCGACTTCAGTCGGCCAGGGTGGATGGCGTGGTAGATACTGTTATGCCCGTCAAACGCCATGCAATGCTGGGTTGAACGGTTTTCC
>CAZGQB010000279.1:0-3495 GCA_964527055.1 uncultured Sulfuritalea sp. | reverse complement strand
GTGGCCATGCCGGCGATCAGCGGGCCGTAGATGATGTAGCTGTGGCCGACCACCCAGCCGATGTCGGAGGTGGAAAACATGGTCTCGCCCTCGCCGCCGGTGAAGATGTGTTTCATCGATGCCGCCAGCGCCACGGCATAGCCTCCGGTGTCGCGCTGCACGCCTTTGGGCTTGCCGGTGGTACCGGAGGTATAGAGGATGTAGGAGGGTTCGGTGGACTCCATCCATTCGCAGGGCACATCGGCATTCATGTGCTGGGCACGCAGTTCGGCGTAATCGACATCGCGGCCCGCAACCCTGGGCCAGCCCTTGTCCAGGCCGCGGTCGATCATCAGGACCTTCTGCGGCGGGAATTCGGCCAGCTTGCAGGCCTCGTCGAGCAGGTGCTTGTAGGGCACGGCCTTGCCACCGCGCATGCCGGCGTCGGAGGACACGATCAGCTTGGGCTTGGCATCGTCGATGCGGGTCGCCAGCGAGCCGGAGGCGAAGCCGCCGAACACCACCGAATGGATGGCGCCGATGCGGGCGCAGGCGAGGATGGCAAAAGTAGCTTCGGCGATCATCGGCATGTAGATCAGGACACGATCGCCCTTGACCACGCCGAGCGACTTCATGATCGCCGCCGTGCGCATCACCTCCGACTTCAGTTCGGCGAAGGAATAGTTCTTCTCCTCGTTGGTTTCGGTCGAGATGTATACCAGCGCGCGGTCATTGGGACGCTTGGCAGCATGGCGGTCGACGGCGTTGTGGCACAGGTTGGTCTTGCCGCCGACGAACCATTTGGCAAACGGCGGCCGCGAAAAATCACAGATCTGCTGCGGCGGCGTCTGCCAGTCGATCAGTTTGGCCTCCTCGGCCCAGAATTCGTCGCGCTTTTCAATTGAACGCTTGTGGAAATCGGCATATTTACCCATGACATTCCTCGCTGGTAGTTGACTCGTGGTCGTTATGTTTCGGATGGTGGGATGGTGCTTGGTAATCAGTTGGCAATCTTGACGACGACGCGCCCCTTGACGCGACCCTGGATGTAGTCGTCGAAGGCGGCCGGCAGGTCGGCAAACGCAATATGGCGCGTCATCGCCGCCAGGTGGCGCGGCTTCATGTCGCTGGCGAGGCGCTGCCAGACGCCGCTGCGATAGGGGTCGCCGATGTATCCCGAGTCGATCCCGAGCAAAGAAGCGCCGCGCAGGATGAAGGGGGCCACCGTCGTGTTGAGGCTCATGCTGGAAGCAAGCCCGATGCTGGCGATGGTTCCGCCCTGCTTCATGGTGCTGGCGATCCAGGCCAGATAGTCGCCGCCGAGGTTGTCGACGGCGCCGGCCCACAGTTCCTTGCCCAGCGGCTTGATCTTCGCCAGATCCAGCGATTGACGGAGCATGACCTCCCTGGCGCCGAGCTCCTCGAGGTAATCCGTTTCGCTCTCCTTGCCGGTCAGCGCCACAACCTCGTAGCCGCGGGCGGCAAGCATGTCGACGGCGAGACTGCCGACACCGCCCGTGGCGCCGGTCACGATCACGGGACCATTGCCGGGCTTCAAGCCGTTCTCTTCCATGCGCACAATGCCGAGGCCCGCGGTGAAGCCCGCGGTGCCAAGGGCCATCGCCTCGGAGCACGTCAGCCCCGCCGGCAGTTTGTGTACCCAGGCGGCGGGAATCCGCGCGCGCTCGGCATAACCGCCGTGGTGGGCGACGCCGATATCGTAGCTGGTTGCGAGGACTTCATCGCCCGCCTTGAAGCGCGCATCTGAACTGGCCGCCACCTTTCCCGCCAGATCGATGCCACCCACGCAGGGGAAGCGGCGGATGATCCGTCCGGCCCCGGTGGCTGCGAGCGCGTCCTTGTAATTGATGCTGGAGTGGCTGACGGCGATGGTGACTTCGCCCGGGTCGAGTTGCCCATCGTCCATATCGACGAAGCGGCTGGCGACCTTGCCCTCCTCCTGATTGATCAGGTAAGCCTTGAAACTCACAGTAGCCTCCTCGAATCTGCGACCCGTTGGCTTGCGGATCATCATTATTTTTATTGACGTCGCGAGAAATTATTATAGCCAGAGCAGGCTTACGGGACGCTGAACGGGCGAAAGTGGGGTTTACTGGCAAGGCGGTCGATGTTATGGTCCGCCCCCATGCAAGGTATTACCCTAGTCTTTGTGCGAGTTTTCGTGCTCGCCGGATTCCTCAGCGCTTTCTCCGCATACGCCGACGAGCCCATCGTGGTCCAGTCGCCGTCGCCGGTGTCATTCGTCGATCGGGCCTCGGCCACGGCGCAGGATGCGATCGACCAGGCCATGGATCTGCTCGGCATCCCCTATCGTTTGGGCGGCACCTCACCGGAAACCGGCTTCGATTGCTCGGGTTTCGTCGGCCATGTCTTCCGCGAAGGCCTGGGCCTGGTTCTGCCGCGCAGTTCCCGGGAAATGAGCAAGTCCGGCGAGACCATCAGCAAGGATCAGCTTCGCCCCGGCGACCTGGTGTTTTTCAATACCATGCGCAGCACCTTCTCCCATGTCGGCATCTACCTGGGCGAAAACCAGTTTGTGCACGCGCCGCGCAGCGGAGGCAGGGTCCGCGTCGAGGATTTGCGCGACGGATACTGGAAAACGCGCTTCAACGGCGCGCGCCGGATCAACCCCGGTTAACCTCTTTAAGTGCCGAAACAACAGCCAGCCGTAAGCCGGTTTTATTTTGACTTGCCATTGCGAATGATTCTTAATACAATATCTCCCACATCTTTTTACTACCTGGAGATTATCCAATGAAATCAATATCAATTTTCATCGCACTGGTTGCCGCCGGAACGGTAGCCACTGTCTCGGCGCAGGAAAAAGCCATCAACCTCTACTCCGCCCGCCACTACCAGACCGACGAAGCCTTGTATGCCAATTTCACGAAGCAGACCGGCATCAAGATCAACCGTATCGAGGCCAAGGAGGACGAATTGCTGGAACGCATCCGCAACGAGGGCGCCAACAGTCCGGCGGATATCTTCCTCACGGTCGATGCCGCACGCCTGGCCAAGGCTGACGAACTGGGCCTGTTCGCTCCGGTCAAGTCGAAACTACTGGAAGAGCGGATTCCGGCCAATTTGCGCAGCCCGGACTGGTTTGCCTTCTCGACCCGCGCCCGTGTCATCGTCGCCAACAAGGCGGCGGTCAAGGCCGAAGACGTGCAGAACTACGAAGACCTGGCCAATCCGAAGCTCAAGGGCAAGGTCTGCTCGCGCTCGGGCAGCCACCCCTATAACATCTCGCTTATGTCGGCCCTGATCGCCCATATCGGCGAAGCCAAGGCCGAAGAATGGGCGCGCGGGGTGGTGGCGAATTTTGCGCGTACGCCCAAGGGTGGCGATACCGACCAGATCAAGTCCGTCGCTGCCGGGGAGTGCGGCGTGGCCGTGTCCAATACCTACTATCTGGCCCGCCTGCTGCGTTCGGAAAAACCCGAGGACAGGCGCCTGATGGAGCAGATCACAATCATCTGGCCGAACCAGAAGACC
>CAZGQB010000278.1:0-3496 GCA_964527055.1 uncultured Sulfuritalea sp. | reverse complement strand
TGGTGCAGGTCGTCCTCATCGCCCTGCTGCAGTATCCGTTATGGCTGGGCAAGGGCGGCTGGATCCGCGTCTGGGACTACGAGCGCCAGTTGCAGGCGCAGCGCCAGGTCAACCAGAAGATGGAGCAGCGCAACGCCGGCCTGGATGCCGAGGTGCGCGACCTCAAGTCGGGCCTGGATGCCATCGAAGAGCGCGCCCGCTATGAACTGGGCATGATCAAGGAGGGCGAGGTCTTCGTTCAGGTGCCGCAGAAGGCCCCGCCGGCGCCGGCGCTGCCCGCGGCGAGATAGGGAACACGCCCCTGTAGGGTCGGCTTCAGCCGGCCATGGCAGACTGAAGTCTGCCCCACAGCAACAGCTTAGCCGGCCTGCGCGAGCAGCGCGCGATAGCGCCGCGCGTTTTCCACGTAGCCCTGCGCCGCCAGCAGCAGACGCGCCACGTCGTCGTCGGAGAGCTGGCGCACCACCTTGCCCGGCGAGCCCATCACCAGCGAGCGTTCCGGGATCACCTTGCCCTCCGGGATCAGGGAATTGGCGCCGATGATGCAGTGGCGGCCGATCACGGCATGGTTGAGGATCACGCTCTTGATGCCGATCAGCGACTCCTCGCCGATGGTGCAGCCATGCAGCATGACCAGGTGGCCGACGGTGACGTTCGCGCCCAGGATCATCGGCACGCCGGCGTCGACGTGCAGTACCGAGCCATCCTGGATGTTGCTGCCGGCGCCGATGGTGATCGTGTCGTTGTCGCCGCGCACTACCGCGTTCCACCAGATGCTGGCTTCGTCGCCGAGGTGCACGTCGCCGATCAGGGTGGCGTTGGGGGCGACCCAGGCCTCACGTCCGAGGACGGGCTGCCGGTCGCCGAGGTTGTAGATGGCCATGGGATTCCTCCTGTTCGCGAAGTTTAGCGGTCGCGTTTTGGCTTCCATTCCGGTTTGGCACCGGCGGGCTTCTTCCAGTCCGGCTTCTTGCCGGCGCGGGCGGGCGGCGCCTTGCGCGGCGGGCGGGTATCGACGAACTCTGCGGGCGCCATGACGCGCGTCTTGAGCGCGAACTGGCGCACGCGGATGCGGCGCAGGATGTCCATCAGGTCGTCCGACAGATTTGCCGGCAATTCCACCGAACTGTAGTCCTCGAACAGATTGATCTGGCCGATGTCCTTGCCGGCGATGCCCGCTTCGTTGGCAATGGCGCCGACGATCTCCTTGGGCAGCACGCCCTGGTTGCGGCCGATCTCGATGCGGTAGCGCGCCAGCGTCCCCGGCGCGAAAGTGCGCTGTTTGACCGGCGTGTCGCTGCGGCCTTCCTTCGCCGGGCGCTCGCGGCGCGGTTCGGCATCCGTGTGGCTTGCGGACGGCTTGGTGCCGGCTCTGGCGGGTTTGCGTTCGCTGTCGCGGGCAAAAGTCGGCGCTGGCGATACGGCGGCCGGCGTCGCGGCGGTTTCGCGCGGCGCGTGGTCATTGGCGCCCGGCATCTGTAGCGGACGCTCGCGCGTCGCCAGCCAGGCCAGCGCGGCGGCGATCTCGCGCGCGGCGATGTCCTGCTCGCCTTCCATGCGGCGCACCACGTCGAAGAAGAAATCCAGCTTTTCGCCCTTGATGATGTCGACCACCTGCTGCGTGAATTGCGCGACGCGGCGGTTGGCGACTTCGCCCGGCGTCGGCATGGTCAGCGCGGTGATCTTCTGCTTGGTGGCGCGCTCGATCAGCTTCAGCATGTACATCTCGCGCGGCGCCAGGAACAGGATGGCGCGGCCGGTGCGCCCGGCGCGGCCGGTGCGGCCGATGCGGTGCACGTAGGCTTCGGTGTCGTAGGGCACGTCGTAGTTGATGACGTGGCTGATGCGCGCCACGTCCAGCCCGCGCGCGGCGACGTCGGTGGCGACCACGATGTCGATGGTGCCGGCCTTGAGCCGCTCGATGACTTGCTCGCGCAGGCCCTGGGTCAGGTCGCCGTTCAACGCCGCGACCGAATAGCCGCGCGCTTCGAGCTTGTCGGCGAGTTCCACGGTGGCGGTCTTGGTGCGCACGAAGACGATGGCGGCATCGAAGTCGTCCTCCACTTCGAGGATGCGCGTCAGCGCTTCGAGCTTCTGCCCGGTATGCGTCTGGCAATACGACTGGCTGGTGCTGACCACGGTTGACGTGGCCGAGCGGATCTTGATTTCCTTCGGTTCGCGCAGGTGTTCGTGCGCGACGCGGCGGATCGCGTCGGGCATGGTGGCCGAGAACAGCGCGGTCTGGCGTCCGGCCGGGGTATGTTCGAGGATCCACTTGACGTCGTCGATGAAGCCCATGCGCAGCATCTCGTCGGCTTCGTCGAGCACCAGTGTTTGCAGCTTGTCGAGCACCAGGCTCTTGCGCTCGAGGTGGTCCATGACGCGCCCCGGCGTGCCGACGATGACGTGGGTGCCGCGCGACAGGGCGCGCAACTGCACCACCATGCTTTGCCCGCCGTAGATCGGCAGGACGTGGAAGCCGGGCATGTGATGGGCGTACTTCTGCAAGGCTTCCGCGACCTGGATCGCCAGTTCGCGCGTCGGCGTCAGGATCAGGGCCTGCGGCACGGCGCGCTTGAGGTCGATCTTCTGCAGCAGCGGCAGGGCGAAGGCGGCGGTCTTGCCGGTGCCGGTCTGGGCTTCGCCGAGCAGGTCGTGGCCGGCCAGCAGCACCGGGATGCAGGCCGCCTGGATCGGCGAGGGCGTCTCGTAGCCGACGTCGGCGAGCGCCTTGAGCAATGGCGGGGCAAGCCCGAGGGTGTCGAACCCGGCGGCAATAATCTCTGGGGAGGTGGTCATGGCGTACCTGCGCGGGGCAGGGAATTTCGAGGGAAAGGCGGGCCGGAGATGTTGAATCGGCCGGAGAACCGCGCATTATCCCCGAATTCGGGCCAAAAAGCCCGTCTTTATTCGCCCGCGGCGTGGCGTTCGATCACGCCATCGATGAATTTGCGCAAGAAACCCTCGGTTTGCGCGCTGTGGAAACGGTCGATTTCGACGCCGCGGCTGTAGGCGATCACGGTCGGAAAGCCGCGCACCTTGTGCCTTCCGGCGATCCGCATGTTCTCGTCGGCGTCCAAATTGGCCAGCAGGAAGGCACCGGCATAGCCACTCGCCAGGCGATGCAGCAGCGGCCCCAGCACGCGGCAAGGGGCACACCAGTCGGCACCGATGTCGACCAGCACCGGGGTTTCATGTGAGCGCGCCACCACCGCCGTTTCGAAATCCTCTTCGGTGACGTCGAAGATCGTTGCCGTTGCTCCCTGCTTCGTGTGCATCGTGCGTGCGCTTTCGTCAGACCCGCAGCAGGGCGATCTTCAACGGCGGCTGGCCGTCGGAGCTCGGGAAGTCGGCTTCCGGCAGGATCCATTCCATCTCGCGGATCGGCCGTCCGGCCTTGGCCGCGCTGCGCTGCAGCTGGTCCAGCCAGGCATCGCGCCTGACGTCGGCGACGTTGTTGGTGCAGATCAGCGTGCCGCCCTCGGCGACGCAGAGC
>CAZGQB010000277.1:0-3516 GCA_964527055.1 uncultured Sulfuritalea sp. | reverse complement strand
TGTGCAAGGCCGACCAATAGGACACGTAGCCAGGCGTCACCAAGTGGGAGCCGATAAAGAGCGGATTCGCGAGGACGCGCTCAGGCTCAAAGCCGAGGAGCAAATACTTGCCGTTCTCGATCTCAGCAACGAGGCCAGCCCGCACCAACTGGCGCACGAGTGGATATATCTGGGAAAGGTCGCGGCCGAGCAGATCAGCGAGCGTGCGCGACGAAAAGTAGAACAGTTCCTGCTCGTGCAACATCCGGGCAACAGAAATCGCGGTAAGATTACCAGCCATTTTTACTAAATCCCATCTCGATTTATCGTACTGTAACACATTCTGTGGTGGAAGGCAAATGGCGCATGAAACCCGTGGCAGACACAAACGCTGAGTCCGTGTTGCTTGTAGCTCTTGCTGTTGCTGAGATTGACGCGCACGGTAGCGAGCCGCGCGTCAACTTGGGAGGCCGACCGCATGTTATAATCACCTTGTACTCGGTATTGAAAACAGGGCTGTGCAACAACCTTCGGAGAGCGATCGGAGACCACACGGTTCAAGAGGAAACGCAGACCACACGGCTACTCAGATTGGCAAGCCGTGAGGTCGGGGGTGAAGAAAATCGGCCTCACAGTTCACATCCGTGAGGCCGTGGGTTCGAGTCCTATCTCGCCTATCCATAGACCGACCGGCGTCCATCAGGCGCCGGTCTTTTGTTTCTACAATCCCCAGTGGCCGGATCCCGGCTGATTATACCAAATCTGCTCCGTAGAGAAGGGCGCCTTCAGACGCCATAGACACATTCGCCATCCTTGAACACCCGCAACGATCCCGGCGTCAAATCAGTCCAGCGCTCATCCGTCAAGGGGCGCGTCGCGATGACAAGACCTCTTTGACTCGGGCGCTTCTCTTCCGCCAGATCAACTTCCCAGTCTTCGTCTCGCAGAGCCACTGCCTCAAATGGCGCCGCGCGTTCGGTCATACACAGGCCGTTATAGCCGGTTCGGTCGCGATAGGCGTAAAGATGTTCGCCTTCTGAGAAGAGGAGGTTCATATTGCCATCCTCGTTGAAGCGGCGCAGCAGGGCTTCGATCTCTGGAAAGTCGGTGAAATGAATGTGCTGTGTGGAGAGCCTGGTGAGCAGCGCGCAGAACAGCAACTCGGAGTCGGTCTCTCCCACCGGGTGAAACGCAAGCTCGTTCTCCGGCGCGACCGGGCGCAGAGTGCCGTTGTGGGCCAGCGCCACCTCACAGCGCCGAAAGGTGCGCACGAACGGGTGCGTGTTCTGCAGGGTCTGATTGCCTCGACTGGCGTAGCGCACATGGCCGATGAAGATCTGGCTCGTGAAGCCTTCATAGTCGCGCAGGAACGCGGCCAACCGGCTCCCAGAGGCGTTGATCGGCTCCTTGAAAACCTGGCATGCGCGGCCATCGAACCTGGCGATTCCCCAGCCGTCCGGGTTGCGTTGGCCGCGCTGACGGAATCCCCTGAAGGAAAGCGAACAGCGGACCTCCTGGTTGAAATTAAGCCCCATCAATTCGCACATGCTATACGCTCCGTTTTTCCACAATCGCGATCTCCGCCGCCGTCAACCCATAGAGCCGATAGACCGCCTGATCAATCTTCCGCTCCAACGCCGACACGTCCGCGGCCTGAGCGTCGTTGTCAATCATAGTCATCTCATATCTTCAACAACACGATATCCCCCGCCACCGTGTACTGCAGCGTGGGTGCCCGCGGTAGGCCGTGATCCACGGCCCAGGCCTTCACGCCGTCGGCCACGTAACGGCTAGTATCCTATTCCGGCGATGCGCCAGCTCGCGGGCTTAATCCTCCTCTCTACTCTCCGCGTCAGATCCCCGCCGCACGATGCGCACCTCGCCATGCACCTTGCCGATGGCGATGCCGCCCGCGCCGGCGGCCACCGCGTTCGCGCCCTGCGCGATCGCGCCCCCGCCGCTCTGCGTGGCCTGATACAGCGTCGCCGCCGGCGGCGGTTCGCGCAATGGCGCCGCCTGCCAGCCGGCCGCGGGCAGCCCCTTGCCGCCGCGCAGCAGGGCGACGGTAAAATCCTCGGTGGCCGTGTCGAAAAACGGCGTCTGCTCGGCCGCGCACAGGGCGCGTGCGCTGGCCGGCACCGCCTGCCCCAGGTGGTTCATCAGGTTCGAGAGCTTCACCAGCGTCTCCCCCGGCCGGTTGCCCGCGCCCTGCAGCGCCTCGATCAGGTGGTAGGTGTACACGCTCAGGCTGCCATCCGGCCGCACCCAGGACGACTGGCTGCCCAGTGCTGAGGTGAACACGGCGCGGCCCGCGCCCTGCTTGAGGGCCGCGATCACCCCTTCGGGCAGGGGGGTCGGCGCAAAGCCCGGCGGCAGCTTCAGGAGCGGCCTGTCCTTGGCCGTCGCCATGCCCGCGGCATGACAGCTGTCAACCAGGACCAGCAGCCGCTGCGCCTTGACCGCGGCCAGGCCTGCGCTGAAGGCCGTGGCCGCCAGCGCACTGCCCGGCAGGTCGAGGGGGTCGCTGTCATGCGGCAGCAGGTAGTAAGCGCCGCTCGTTTCGTCCAGCCAGCCGTGGCCGGAGTAGTAGACGATGGCGGTGGCCGCGGGGTCCGCGGCCGCCTGCTGCGCCAGCCAGGCCAGCCCCTCCAGGATGGCCTGCCGCGTGGCGTCTCCATTGCACAGGCGGCGCAGGTGATCGGCGTCGTTCACATAGGCGCACAGATCCGGAGCGACCAGGCACGCGGCCAGGGCCTGCATGTCCTGCACGGTTACCGGCAGGGACCAACGGGCGTAGGCCGACGCGCCGACGCCGATCAGCAGCGCATAGCCGTGTATGAATCGTGCAGTCATTGGCATCTTCTCCAGAACCACCCGTCATTGCGCTCAAGCTGCAACCGGGATCGTACTCAGTTCCCGGCGACCGGCATCAAGGGTGCGGATCATCTGTTGCACCAGCCGCACGGCCTGCTCCGTAAACAGAGGTTCCTGGCACTGTTCGCATACCAGGGCAGGCACATCATCAATGATCAGATGGTAGCCGTACCGGTTGACGGTGTAACTGGTCTTGCCAGCCCTCAATTCACCCCGGCAATTCGGGCAATTCATGATTGGCCTCCACTAAATACGTTTCTTCCGCGTTTTCCAGTCAGACTCCCAACGGTGTTCATCTGGCAGGTACACCGTGATGATTACCAGAAACTCGTCTTTTGGCGAACACACAACGTGAATGGGTCGTTTGCGGTGACCCAAACCAAGCATCAACGCGCTGTGCCCTCGGACATCCTCCGGATAGTCCTCGATCACCTGCCCGTAGAAGATAACTTGCCGGACTTCGTCCGCGGAAACGATATTGACGGGAGCATTCATCGCATCAAGAGCATGTGGTAGGTAGACGATGCGCTTTTGAGCAGCCCTGCGGATAGCCTCAAGAAAAGATGCGCTCACTTTCGATCCTTTCGTCAGGCGCTTGTCAACACCCCAATTATAGCATCGAGGCTATGAAGCACCAAGGAGAAACTTCCATATCGCGTACGT
>CAZGQB010000276.1:0-3540 GCA_964527055.1 uncultured Sulfuritalea sp. | reverse complement strand
ACTTCGCCACCCTGTCGCCCCTGCCCGGCTTTGCCAAGTGGGTGGCGAAGAGTCCAATGGAACTGGCGACGGAAGCGCTTGAACTCGCCGCCGCGCAACTGGCCGCCGGCGAGTGGAGGCAGGATGCGGGCGCCGCCCGGCGCATCAAAGAGGGGCTGTCCCGCCTGGCGGCACGCTATCTGACACTGGCCAAGGCCGGCCGCGGCGACGGGCGCCAGCCGCTGGATGCCGTGGCGCGCTTTCATCTGGGCAACGGCGCGCGCATCGAGCGCATCAATCCCGGCGGTGATTCTTCCGCAAAGGGTTTGCAGCAGTCCTTCGGCGTGATGGTGAATTACCTGTACGACCTCGACGAGCTGGAGCAAAACGTCGAGAGCTTTGCCCGCGAGGGCACCATCGCCACCTCGGCCGCCGTCCGGCGGCTGGCGCGGCCAATAAAAAACCAAGCGAGGAGAACCAAATGAAGCCAGAGAAGAGTGTCTCGAATGCGAATGCACCTGTCTGCAAGGCGGCGTGGCGCAAGCGCCTTGTTCCGCTCCTCGGCGTGCTGTCGGCCATCATCTTCGCGGCGCCGGCGTCGGCCGCCGACATCACGCTCAAGGCCTCGCACCAGTTTCCCGGCGGCAAGGGCGACGTGCGCGACGAAATGGTGCAGATGATCGCCAAGGATGTCGCCGCGGCCAAGGTCGGGCTGGAGATCAAGGTTTTCCCCGGTTCCAGCCTGGTCAAGGCGCAGGAGCAGTGGAAAGCCATGCAGACCGGCCAGATCGACATGTCGGCCTTCCCGCTCGATTACGCGTCGGGCTTCCATCCGCAGTTCGGCGCCACCCTGATGCCCGGCCTGGTGAAGGGCCATGCCCATGCGCGGCGCATCAACGACTCGGCCTTCATGAAGGACATCAAGGCCATCATCGAGCAGGGCGGCGTCAAGGTGCTGGCCGATGCCTGGCTTGCCGGCGCCTTCGCCGGCAAGGACAAATGCATCAGGAAGCCGGAGGATGCGGCAGGCCTGAAGGTGCGCTCGGCCGGCGCCACCTTCGCCCAGATGTGGGCCGGCGCCGGCGCGTCGATCGTGTCGATCCCGTCCAACGAGGTTTACAACGCGCTGCAGCAGGGCGTGGCGCAGGGCACCGACACCTCGACCGGCAGCTTCGTTTCCTTCCGCCTCTACGAGCAGCTCAAGTGCGTCACCGCTCCCGGCGACAACGCCCTGTGGTTCATGTACGAGCCGGTGCTGATCTCGAAGAAGGCCTGGAACAGCCTCAATGACGCCCAGCAGAAGGCGTTGATGGCGGCCTCGAAGAAGGCCGAGGACTACTTCGAAAGCGAGTCGAAGAAGCTCGACGACAAGATGGTGGAAACCTTCAAGGCCAACAAGGTCGAGGTGGTCACGCTCACCGACGCCGAGGCCGAAGCCTGGCGCGGCGTGGCGCAGAAGACCTCCTACAAGCAGTTCGCCGAGAAGGTGCCGGGCGGCAAGGAGCTGATCGAGAAGGCGCTGAGTGTCAAGTAAGCCGATCCTGCCGCTGCCCGCCTGGGTGGCGGCGGTCAACGCCGTATCGCGCGCCTTCGGCGTGTTTTCGGCCGGGCTGATCGTGCTCTCGATCATCGTGGTCTGCCACATGGTGTTCGTGCGCGCGGTGCTCGGCCAGTCGTCGATCTGGCAGACGGAGTTCGTCACCTTTTCCCTGATCGCGGCGACCTTCCTCGGCGCGCCCTACATCCTGCTGGTGCATGGCCACGTCTGCGTCGACGTGGTGCCGCTGATGCTCAAGACCTCGGCGCGGCGGCGCCTGCATTTCATCGGCAGCCTGTTCGGCCTGGCCTTCGCCGCGATCTTCCTTTACGCCGCGATCCCCTGGTGGTGGGAAGCCTGGAACACGGGCCAGACCACGCCGTCGATGTGGAAGGCGCGCATGTGGATCCCGATGCTGTCGGTGCCCCTGGGCCTGGGCCTGCTGTGCCTGCAATATCTGGGCGAGATCTGGCTGGTGCTCTCGCACCGGGCGCTGCCCTTCAACCTTTCGGCGGAGGACAAACTGTGACGCCGCTGATGATCGGCCTCTTGATCGTGGTCGCCACCCTGCTGGTGCTGGCCACCGGAGTGCCGATCGCCTTCGGCCTCGGCGCCGTGGCGCTGGGTTTCATGCTGGCGTTCGACGGCTGGCGCAGCGTGCATTTCGTGCCGGAAACGGTGTTCGCCGGTCTGAACGATTTCACCCTGGTGTCGTTGCCGATGTTCATCATCATGGGCGCGGCGGTCGCTTCCTCGCGCGCCGGCTCCGACCTCTACGAGGCGCTGGCGCGCTGGCTGCACCGCGTGCCCGGCTCGCTGGTGATTTCCAACCTCGGCGCCTGCGCGCTGTTCTCGGCGCTCACGGGTTCCTCGCCGGCGACCTGCGCGGCGATCGGCAAGATGGGCATCCCCGAGATGCGCAAGCGCGGCTACGACGCCGACCTCGCCACCGGCGCAATCGCCGCCGGCGGTACGCTGGGCATCCTGATCCCGCCCAGCATCACCATGATCCTCTACGGCATCGCCTCGGAAACCTCGATCGGCCGCCTGTTCATCGCCGGCATCATTCCGGGCCTGCTGCTCACCGCGCTGTTCATGGCCTGGGCGCTGTTCCTCAGCTGGAAGCGCGGCACCCGCCTGGTCGACGACGACCGCATCTACACGCTCAAGGAAAAGCTCGAACTGCTGCCGCGCCTGCTGCCCTTCATCGTCGTCATCATCGGCGTCGTCTATGCGCTTTACGGCGGCATCGCCACGCCCTCGGAAGCGGCCGGCGTCGGCGCCATGCTGTGCCTGCTGATGGTGATGACTATCTATCGCGTCTGGCGGCCGATGGATCTGTGGGTGATCCTGCGCGCCGGCCTGTGCGAATCCGGCATGCTGCTGCTGATCATCGGCGCCTCGATCCTGTTCGGCTACATGATGTCCTCGCTGCAGGTGACGCAGTCGGTGGCGGAATCCATCGCCGCCATGCAGGTCAACAAGTGGGTGGTGTTTGCGGCGATCAACCTCCTGCTGCTGGTCGCCGGAATGTTCCTGCCGCCGGCGGCGATCATCCTGATGACCACGCCGATCCTGATGCCGGTGATCACCGCGGCCGGTTTCGACCCGATCTGGTTCGGCGTGGTGCTGACCATCAACATGGAACTGGGCCTGATCACGCCGCCGGTCGGACTCAACCTGTTCGTCATCAACGGCATCTGCCCCGACGTCAAGCTGCCGACCATCCTCAAGGGCGCGCTGCCTTTCATGGGCTGCATGGTGGTGGCGATCCTGCTGCTGTGCGTCTTTCCCGGGCTGGCCACCTGGCTGCCGGCGAAGGTGATGGGTTGAGGGCGCGCATGGCGGCGAACGCCGATGTGAAACGAACCACGAAAATGAACGACTCATGAACATGAACCTGTATGCCCTGCTCGCCGCGCATTTTCCGAAGGACTCCGCCGCACCCTGCATGATCCTGCCCGACGGGCGGGTGTGGACCTACGGCGATGTCGAGCGCGCCTCGGCGCGCATGGCCAACCTGA
>CAZGQB010000275.1:0-3540 GCA_964527055.1 uncultured Sulfuritalea sp. | reverse complement strand
ACCAGCACCGGCTGGCCGCGCCCGTGGCAGGCGCGGATGTCGGCGATGATGGCCGCGTATTTTTCCGGCGCCGTGCGGTAGATCTGGTCGTTCTCGTCCTTGCGGATCATCGGCCGGTTGGTCGGTATCACGACCGTTTCCAGGCCATAGATCTGGTGGAATTCGTAGGCTTCGGTATCCGCCGTGCCGGTCATGCCGGCCAGCTTGCCGTACATGCGGAAGTAGTTCTGGAAGGTGATCGAGGCCAGGGTCTGGTTCTCGGACTGGATGGCGACACCCTCCTTGGCCTCGACAGCCTGGTGCAGGCCGTCCGACCAGCGCCGGCCGGCCATCAGGCGCCCGGTAAATTCGTCGACGATCACCACCTCGCCGTTCTGCACCACGTACTGCTGGTCGCGATGGAACAGGTTGTGCGCGCGCAGGGCGGCGTATAGATGGTGGATCAGCAGGATGTTGGCCGGCTCGTAGAGGCTGCTGCCCTCGGCCAGCAGCCCCAGGCGTGCGAGGATTTCCTCGGCTTTTTCATGACCGGTCTCGGTCAGCAGCACCTGGTGCGCCTTGAGGTCTACCGTGTAGTCCCCGGTGTCGGCGTCGCCCTGTTCCTTCGCCGCTTCGCCCCTGGTCAGCAGCGGCGGCACGGCGTTCATGCGCACGTAGAGGTCGGTATGATCCTCGGCCTGGCCGGAGATGATCAGCGGCGTGCGTGCCTCGTCGATCAGGATCGAGTCGACCTCGTCGACGATGGCGTAGGCGAGGCCGCGCTGCACGCGCTCGCTGGCCGCGTAGACCATGTTGTCACGCAGGTAGTCGAAACCGAATTCGTTGTTGGTGCCGTAGGTGATGTCGGCCGCGTAGGCGGCCTGCTTTTCGTCGTGCGGCATCTGCGAGAGGTTTACGCCGACCGAAAGCCCGAGGAAGTTGTAGATGCGGCCCATCCATTCGGCGTCGCGTTTGGCAAGATAATCGTTCACCGTGATGAGGTGCACACCCTTGCCCGGAATCGCATTCAGATACACCGCCAGCGTGGCCGTCAGGGTCTTGCCTTCGCCGGTGCGCATTTCGGCGATCTTGCCATGATGCAGGACCATGCCACCGACCAGCTGCATGTCGAAATGGCGCATGCCGAGCACGCGGCGGCTGGCCTCACGCACCACGGCGAACGCCTCCGGCAACAGGGCATCCAGCGCCTCGCCCTTTTCATGGCGGCTGCGGAACTCGTCGGTCCTGGCCTGCAGCGCCTCGTCCGAGAGCGCGGCGGTAGCCGCTTCGAGCCCGTTGATACGGGCGACAGTCTGGGAATACTGCTTGATCAGGCGGTCATTGCGACTGCCGAAAATCTTCTTGAGTAGGCCGGTGATCATGGGGTACGCAGCCGCAAATCGGCCGGTAAAAGCAAAGCGGCGATTTTAGCATGGGGGAGAAAGCCCCCCCTGATCAGCGCTTTGCGGCGAGCGGCGGTTGCGCGAACGGCTTGCCGGCGTTCTTCGCCAGGCGCAGGAAGCGGTCGGGGTTCTGCGCCATGCCGCGGATCCGGACTTCGAAATGCAGATGCGGTCCGGTCGAGCGGCCGGTGGAACCCACTTCGGCGATCTTCTGGTCGCGCTTGACCAGTTGCCCCGGCTTGACGAGGATTTTCGAGGCGTGGGCGTAGCGGGTGGTCAGATCGTTGCCGTGGTCGATTTCCACGAAGTTGCCATATTGTGGATGGCGCTCGGCGCTGACAACGACTCCGGAGGCGGCGGCGGCGATATTGGTGCCGGTTGGCGCCACGAAGTCCACTCCCTCGTGCAGCGCCCGCTCGCCGGTAAAGGGATCCACGCGCCAGCCATAGGCGGACGCATTCCACTGCGCCTCGATGGGCAGGCTGGTGGGCAAGAGGCTCTTCCTGATGCGGTCTTCGAGCAACTGCGATTCGATCATGGAAATCGCGTCGGACTTTGCTTCCACCTGGGTCGCCAGGGCGTCAACGGCTCGCTGCAGTTCCGTCGCCGACATTGCTTCGGGACGTACCAGCGGCCCGCCACGACCACCGGATTTGGCCTCGAACGCCTTGAGGTCCTGGGGTTTGACGCCGGCCATGCCGGCCAGTCGCTCGCCGATCGTGTCGAGGCGCAGCAACTGCGCCTGCATTTCGCCCAGTTTGACCGCCATGGCGTTGAGGTTTTCACGGGCGAAATCCCTGGAGCGCTGGGTTTCCTCGGCATTCATCACGCGCAGCAAATCCTGCAGGAAGGGCAGGCGAATTTCCGCTGCGTGGCGGACCGTGACATAGGAGAACAACGACGACAGCAACAGGACCGAGCCAAACATGGCTCCGGCGAACAGAATCGCATGCCCCCAGGTCAGGGAAATGCTTCTTGCGGTTGCCAGCCGGTCAGAGACGAGAATAATATGCATCCCTTCCCTCCCATCAGGTTGGTTTCAGTGTCGGCATGACGATCAGCCAGCACTGAAACTTCATTTTCGATGACATCGCGCAGCCTCCAGGAACACCTTGCCTCCGGTGACAGCATGGCGCGGCTTGCAGCCCACGCCCAACGCCTGCTCCAATTCCAGCGACTGTTGGAAGCTGCGCTGCCGGCGGCGCTGAAGCCGTATGCCAGGGTAGCCAACTTCCGTCTGGGGAAACTTCTTATCCACGCCGACAGCGGCGCGGTCGCTGCGAAGATCCGTCAGTTCGGACCGAGACTCGCCAGCGATTTATCCAGCAAAGAGGCGAAGGTTACTCAAATCGAGGTCCGAGTGCAAGCCCGAAACCGCTCTTCTGCCCTGGTTCCAAAGGAAAGACCCTCTCTTCCTGGACCAAAACAGAAGCAAGGACTCACTGCATTAGCCCGAAAATTGCCTCAGGAGTCTCCCCTGAAGGGCCCGCTGGAACGTCTGCTGCAAAGTATCAAAGAATGATCAGGCGTTCTGCCGCCATCAGGACCAGAACCAGCAACGCAAAGGCCAACGCCGCTTTGGTAACACGCGCCGACAGAACGAGATAGCGCCGGTCACGGGTAAACAACCAGGCAACGAGGCTGCTGCCTATGGTGATCGCCAAGAGTATGCCGACGATCCGGAGCAGCAGCATCGAAAATCCCTAGATCAGTTGTGGATACAATCGCGCGACGGTTCCCGGCGCTTCCTCGGCGCTTTGGAAACTGGCGAACTGCCAGGCCGATGAGTCGGCCAGCAAGGCCCGCAGCAGCTGGTTGTTCAAGGCATGTCCGGACTTGTGGGCCGCAAAGGCACCGAGCAGGGGATGCCCGGCAAGGTAAAGATCGCCGATGGCGTCGAGGATCTTGTGCTTGACGAATTCGTCGGCATAGCGCAGGCCGTCGCTGTTCAGGACCCGGTATTCATCCATCACGATGGCATTTTCCAGGCTGCCGCCGAGGGCCAGACCCTGGTCGCGCAAGGTTTCCACGTCCTGCATGAAACCGAAGGTCCGCGCCCGCGCCACTTCACGCAAATAAGACTGATCTGCAAAATCCACGAGCGCGCGCGAGCCGGCGCGATCCACCGCCGGGTGGTTGAAAACAATCGAGAAATCAA
>CAZGQB010000274.1:0-3543 GCA_964527055.1 uncultured Sulfuritalea sp. | reverse complement strand
CCGATCTACACGCAGATGTAGTCACCGCGAAAAGTCGGCGCTGACGGAACGGCGAAAACCATAATGCGATCGGCAAATCGCCGCACGGACAAACCGGGCAGCTCTATTTCTTGCCGGAGGGTAGCGATGCCCGGATTTTTTTAGCTTTCTCCACGACGAAGGTGACATCCCGGACCAGCGTTGAAACGCCCGGGTGAAGGAGCTGGCCTCCTTGTAGCCGAGCGCAGCGGCGATTTCGGCAAACGCCAAATTGGTCTCCCTGAGCATGGTGCGGCTGGCCGAAAATCGCACTCCTTCGAGCAATTGCTGAAAGCTCACCCCGGAAATCCCCAGCTTGCGGACCAGCGTGCGACTGCTTATTCCCAGCTCGGCGGCGACTTGTAGCTGGCTGCACTCGCCCTGCAGCAGCAACCGGTAGACAAGGCGCTGCACATAAGCGCTCCAGTCGCGATCATTCAGTGGCGCTTGCGCAAGGCCGGCACCCTCGGCATCGGGATGCTTCAGTCGGAAATCCAGCGTGGCGGCAGGAAAAACCAGCTCGGAGCGCGGTGCATCGAAGCGGCAATCTTCCCCTAAGAATTGGGCATGGAACGACCGGTCGCGGGGTTCGCGGCGCATCAGCTTGACGCCGGTCGGGCGCCAGTCGGCGCCGAGCATGTCGCGCATGATGTTCAGGGACATGGCCATCGCTGCATCCTGCAGCTGCGGCATGCCTGGAATGTTTCCGTCCATCAACGCGTATCCAAAGCTGACGTGATCACCGCTGTGCCGGACGAAGGTCAACGAGGCCGGATTGCGCCGCAACCAGAATGCTGAGAGCGCCTCGAGCGCCTCGCCGACGCTGGGACGCTTGAGCATCAGCCTCCCCGATAGGCCAATTTCGTGAATTCCCGAACGACCGCCGAGGAGCAAGCCGAAATGCTCGCACCCCGTTGCTTGCGCGGCCCGCGCCAGGAGTTCGCCGCGAACGGCAATCGGCACGACGAAATCCGGATCGGCAAGATCGCATTGAGCAACCCTCGCTGCGCGAAACACCGCGTCCGAATCTCCCCCCAGTGTGCGGATCAGCTCGTCCAGGGCATGAAGGGGCCCCACCCGGACATGCCCCGCCTTTGCCAAGAGCGGTGAATCCATGACAGGTGGCGCTGCGCTTTTCCCGGGATTGGTCGACATGAACAGATTTGGTTTGTGCACCATGGCGCAAGATGACAAGCATTGTATCGAAACGAGGCTCCGCATACGATAATGTGGGCTTGACAGGTTCAGTCGTATTATCGGTAGCCATTGGCGATGCGCGATTGGAAACGGCCGTGGCAAAAAGCCGGGCTCGCCACGTTTCTGTCGCCCGGGCGAGCATGGCTGGCGATTGGCGCCGGCAGGCGAAGATAAGATAAAACTGAAGTTGAAATCTAAACAATGAGGTGTATGGACATGAATAAACGCAAGTTGACATCCGGCAGCATCGGTCTCGCCGCGCTCCTGCTCGCTCCAGCGGCTTACGCGGAAATTGCGGTCCCGATCGAGGGCCTGGAGATCAACATGATCGGTCTCGCCGTTGGATCCGTACCGGATTACTGGGGTTCTTCGGAGAATGAAGGTGCCGGTGGCCCCTACGGTCGCTACCAATTCCAGGGCACGGAACGCTATGTCGAAGTATTGGGCCCGCAGGTCAAGCTCAACCTCCTCAACGACAAGAACTGGCGCCTGGGCCCGATCCTCAGGTATCGCTCGGCCCGCGACAAGGATGTCGATGACAATGTCGTCAGCCGGATGGACGAGGTTGACGGCGTGGTTGAAGGCGGTGTGTTCGTCGGCTACAGGATGCCCCTGAGCAGCACCCCCTTGCACCAGATCAACTTCAACGCCGATGTCGAAGGCGGCGGCAACGGCACGGAAGCTCACCTCAACATGATGTACATGCAGCCGTTCAGCAAGACCATCATCGGCAACATCGGCCTGGGCATGACGTACGGCAACAGCAAGTTCATGGAGAACTATTTCGGCGTTACCAGCGCGCGTGACATCGCCCTTTACCCCGCTCTCGGCGGCAGGCCCTACGACGCCTCCAGTGGCGTCGCCGCATGGAACATCCCGTTCGGCCTGTCCGTGTTCGTGAGCAAGGATTGGATCGTGTCGGGTGGTGCTCGTTACGAGAAGCTGGTCGGTGACGCCAGCGACAGCCCGGTGGTCAAGCGCGGCGATTCCAGCCAGTGGATCTATGGCCTCGGCGTGGCTTACTTGTTCAAGTAAACAGGCCTGACTGCCCGGAAGCCACCTCAGTGGCTGTCCGGGCAAGCAAAGCGACTTTGATCAAAGACTTGCATCTTGACGGGTGCAAGCCTTTTTTGTTTCAAAGCTTGGAATCAAGTAAACCAGACAAAGGACGACAAAAATGAAAGTGGCTCAAAGCATCAACAAAATGGTCGTAGTGGCTGCTGTCCTGGCGGCGCCTTTTACCGCTGCCATGGCGCAGACGGCGACGGGCGCGACGACGATCGACGGCGTCATCGTGACGCGCGATGGCGACAGCTTCATGATGCGTAGCAAAACCGGAAGCGTTACCAATGTGACCGTGACCACGTCGACCAAAATCAACGAGGGCCTGGGCTTGCTGGGAATCAGGACCGAAAGCATGTCTTCGTCAGCCCTTGTTCCGGGCCTGAGACTTAGCGTCGAGCCGGAATCCCCCGGACAGAAGGTGGTTGCGAAAAGCATCAAATTCAGCACCAATGACCTGGAAACCGCCGACGCCATCCAGGCTGCCCTGGCTGTGCCCCTGCAGCAAATCCAGGCGCTGACGCAGGAACTGGCCGCCCAGAAGCAACAGAACGCGGTCCAGGACCAGCAAATCGCCGCAATCGGCAAGCGCATCGGCGATCTCGCAGAGTACGACCTGAAAGCCGAGACCAGGATCCTGTTCGAGGTCAACAGCACAACTCTCTCCGACAGCGCCAAAGAGGAATTGAAGGCACTGGCCGCCAAGGCAAAAACCTACAAGGGCTATCTGATCCAGGTCGTCGGGCACGCGGACGCGCAGGGCAGCGCCAAGAGCAACCAGGTACTCAGCGAGAATCGCGCCGCAACCGTTGTTCATTTCCTGCAGCAGGAGGCTGGCGTTGCGCTTTCCCGTGTGCTGACCCCGGTAGCCATGGGCGAGACCCGGGCTGCCGCAGCAAATGAAAGCGGAGCCAATCCCGAGAACCGCCGCGTGACGGTGAGGATTGCCGTCAACCGCGGCATTGGTGAGTAATCGGCCGGGTGGCCGCCATCTCCGGCCTGTAAGACACAACGCCGCCCGAAGCGAAAATGGCTGTTGAGCAAGCTATCCGGAAGGAATTGGCGCAAACGGAAAATCCCGGCTTCGGCCGGGTTTTTTTGCGCCTTTCGATGCGACACCAACACCCGGATTCCCCCGCTCCGGTTCTCGCGCATGCGCAGACCGCAGCAACATCGGACAGGTACGAAGCGATGCCTTCCGGCGCCAAGCTCTGGATCAAGAGCCCGGCCTGGGACCTGGTCTGGATCCTGAACGCGCTGTGGCTG
>CAZGQB010000273.1:0-3544 GCA_964527055.1 uncultured Sulfuritalea sp. | reverse complement strand
CAGCCCCAGGCGCATTCCTTGCCGCCGCCCGAGACCACGGCCGCCGCGCGGCAGGTCTTGAGGCCCTCGTAGCGCGCGCGCAGAAAGGCGACATGGCGGCCACCGCCGCAGGCCAGGCGCGCGACCTGCTTTTCCACCGTTCCGGCGGCGACGCCGAGCAGGTCGGCGATGTCCTGGCGTTGCTGCGGCGAACTCACCGTGCATTTGGCGGGGATGGTATCGCCGCCGACCACCTTCTCGGCGAAGTCGCGGCAGCCGGCCTGGCCGCAGGCGCCGCAATTCGACTTGGGCAGCAGATCCTCGACCCGGCCGATGCGCGGGTCCTCGAAGACGTAGAGCTTCTTGTTGGCGATGGCGAGCAGCAGCGCGAGCAGTACGCCCAGACCGGCCATGAAGCCACCTGCCACCGCGAGATTCGCCAACGACTCCAAGGTCGCCCTTCCCTCGTAATGCGATTTGGTTTAGATCTCAATAAACCGCACGCTGAACATGGTCTTCCCGCCACACCCTTTCGTGGCCGGTGCGTATCAGGCACGGGGCCAACCCAAAGGAAAACGGCGGTCCAGAAAGCTCCGGCTCCAGCCTTGAGGGCGGACACCGTCGCTCCAATCACGTCGCAGCCGGGAGTTGCTCCCGATCTACTGAGGAAGCCGGCGCGTTGACACCGACTCGGTCAACCACCGGAAGCAGGGTCCCGCCTCGGGTGGGTGTGACAAGTCCACTATAAGACTTGCGACCCCGCCATCCAAGCGGTTAATTTTATTTCCGCATTCGCGGAGTTCATCCGCCGTCGGGCAGCCCCGGGGCTAACGCCGATCCCTGACGACAAACGGCTCGACCAGCGCCTCCTGCACCGACTCGTCCCGGTTGCGCGCCTGGTCGAAGCTGGCGTTCCAGACATCGGCATTGGCCAGGTCGGCATCCTTCATGTCGGCCTTGAAAAATATCGCCTGGCGCAGGGTGGCGCCCTTGAGCCGGGTCGCCCTGAGTTTGGCATCCGTGAAATCCGCCTGCTCCATCGCCGCGCCGGTCAGATCGGCTCCGGACAAATCCGCGCCGACCAGGCGGGCACCGGAAAACACGCCGCGGAACGCGTAGCAGTCGCGGATCGATCCGCCGGAGAGGTCGATACCCTCCATCAACACATCCTTCAGGTAGGCGCCCGAAAAGTCGGCACGCACGGCACGGGTATTGATCAGGTTGGCGCCGAACAGGTTGGCGCCGGCAAGCTTGGCATCGCTCAGGTCGCCGTCATCGAAAATCGCATGAAACAGGTCGGCATCGCGCAGGTCCGCCCCGGTCAGCCTGGTCCCGACAAACCTGGCCCATTTGGCATTGCTGCCGCGCAGGTCCGCACCGGCGAGGTTGGCCTTGGTGAAATCCGTGCTCTCCAGCTTTGCACCCGCCAGCCGCGCGCCGTGCAAGTCCCGGCCCACCAGCTTTTTGCGCGAGAAATCGCACTTCGAAAGGTCGGTTGCCGCCTGCGGCGCCGCGCAGTTGCCGGGCGGCAAATCGGCGGCTGCGGCAGCGACGGCGAACAGCAGCGACGGCAGGGCAATGCGGGTGCGTAGTTTCATGCCGTGGTCTCCCTGGTCAGATCCCGCCCGGCTTTTCCGGATGCCGATAGACATGGAAGGGCCCGCCGGCAAATTCGATCTCGCGTTCCAGCGTGGCGCCGACCGCCAGCGCAAGGCGGATCGAGGCTTCGTTGCGGCTGTCGATCAGGCTGATCAGGCGCAGTTGCGGCAGGTGCTGGTGCGCCATGCGCTGCACCACGCGCACCGCCTCGCTGGCGTAGCCCTTGCCCCAGTGCCGTCGCGCCAGCGCCCACTTGATCTCCGGCTCCGGCCATTCGAGCGGATACCATGGCCCGACCGTGCCCAGCACGCTGCCGGTGGCCTTTTCCTCGACCGCATAAGGACCGTAGCCGCGCAGCAGCCAGTGCCCGGCCATGCTGGCCATCGCACGCCAGGTCGCGGCTTCGGTCAAGGCGCGGCGGAAGGTGAAGCGTGTGCATTCGGCATCCGAAAAATGCTCGTGCAAGGCGCGCCAGTCATCGTGTGCAAAGGGCCGCAGCCGCAGGCGCCCGGTTTCCAGCACTTGCGGGATCAGGAAGCTCTCCATATCGGATCCTTTGCTCATTTCTTGATTGCCCCCTTGGCAACTTCATAGCAGGCTTCGATATGCGAATTACCCAGGTACATCATCGCCGTGACGCTGAGTGCCACGGCGGCCGCCTGCCCGGCGAAGGGAACATACTTCAGTACCTGCTTCGCGGATAGCTGTACGCCGACCTTTTTCAGGGCCGCCACCACCAGTCCCTTGGTAATGGCCCGCCCCGCCAGGTCGCTGCCGACCTTCTTCAGCATCGCATAGACCAGCACCTTGTGCCGCGGATCGAGTTCTTCGATCTGCCCGGGGGTCAGTCCGAACTTCTGGTTGATCGCCGGAATCAACTGCAGCAGCAGGCCGATATCGCCCGCGACGTCCACGCCGGGAATCGGAATCAGCGACATGCCGCCGGAGGTGGCGGCGCGGCGTTTGACCATGGCCTTGCAGGAAGCGCGGATCCTGTCGAGTTCGTCGAGCGTTTTCGGCAGCATGCCAGCCTCCCCGCTACGGCCTGCGCTCGGTGAAGCGCGGCAGGCCGTCGTCGCAATCCCACCACGACGCCTTCGAGCCGGCGAAGATGTGGAAGGCATTGGCGCAGGTGAAGGGCGTATCCACGGTGCCCAGGCGCAGGCGCCTGACGTCCGGCCGCTGGTCAAGCGCGCTGTAGATCGGGCTGCCGCAGGTGGCGCAGAAGGCCCTGACCTTGTCCGGCGAGGAGCGATATTCCCTGAGCAGTTCCGCCCCGGCAAGGATGCGCAGGCGGTCGGTGGCCACCGGACTGACGGCGGCAAACGCCGAGCCCTGCGCCTTGCGGCATTGCGAGCAATGGCAGATGGAAATCTCATCGATCTCGCCGTCATACTGGTAGCGGATGCCACCGCACAGACAACTGCCTTCGATCATTGCCCGCCTCCCATCGTGCTGTCAGCCGAAAAACGCCCTCCACTGTCCTGCTTCATACGTCTCCCGTGTATTCGCCGCGCGCCGGGTAGTCCTTGGCGATCGCAAAGTCGATGGCGCCCAGCAGGTCCTGGAAAGACGGGCGGGCGAAGGGCATGGTCTGCACCGCACCATAATAAAGCGTGCCATCGGGCCGCACGATGTACACGCCGGGTTCGCTGAACAGGGCCGGCTCCTCGATGCCGATCGAGGTCTTGCCGCGCGAAGCGCTGATGTACAGCCCCCACTGCCGCGCGCTCTTGAGGCTCAGACCGTAGCTGAAGCGCAGGCCGGAGGCCTTGACCTTTTCCGCCATCTGCCGCGCACGGTCTTCGTCATCGCTGCTGATCGCGATGATGCCGACGCCGCGCTGCGCGAACTCAGGCGCCAGGCGTTCGAGTTCCATCAGGTACTTGGCTCAGATCGGGCAATGCAGGCCGCGATAGAACACCATCAGGTCGAAGCGCTCGCCGGGCGCGGCGCCCAGCACATA
>CAZGQB010000272.1:0-3551 GCA_964527055.1 uncultured Sulfuritalea sp. | reverse complement strand
CTTCATGCCCGAGGGCGGCGGCTACTTCCTCGAATACAACAACTTCGATCCGGCCGATCCGCTTAAGACTCCGCCGCATATCGCCCCGGTCTGGTACTTCACGCCGTATTACTCGCTGCTGCGTGCCGTGACCTATCCGCTGCTGGGCATCGACGCCAAGTTCTGGGGTGTCGTGGCCATGGGTGCCGGCACCTTGATCTTCGCCTTCCTGCCCTGGTTGGATCGCAGCCCGGTGAAGTCGATCCGCTATCGCGGCCCGATCACCAAGTGGCTGCTGTCGATCTGGATCGTCGGCTTCTTCATCCTCGGCTTCCTCGGCACCAAGGATCCGGCCTACAAGTTCTTCGGCTTCATCCCCGGTGCGCCGATCGCACAACTGCTGAGCGTGTACTACTTCCTGTTTTTCCTGACGATGCCGGTCTGGTCCTCGCTGGATCGCTGCAAGCCGGAACCGGACCGGGTGACAATGAAATGAAGAAATTCCTTACCGCAATCCTGTTCGCGCCGGTCCTGGCGTTTGCCGCAGGCCCCGCCCTGCATCTTGATTCCGCACCGGACAGGTCCTCCGACATGGCCGCCCTGCAGAACGGTGCCAAGGTTTTCGTCAATTACTGCCTGAACTGCCATTCCGCGTCCTACATGCGCTACAACCGCCTGCGGGACGTCGGCCTGTCCGACGCGCAGATCAAGGACAACCTGATGTTTACCGCCGAGAAGGTCGGCGAGCCGATGAAGATCGCGATGCAGCGTGCCGAAGCCAAGGCCTGGTTCGGCGCGGCACCGCCGGATCTGACCATCATCGCCAGGGCCCGCGCATCCGAGCACGGCAGCGGCGCCGACTGGCTGTACACCTATCTGCGCACCTTCTATCGCGACGAGAATCGCCCGACCGGCTGGAACAACGTCGTCTTCGAAAACGTCGGCATGCCGCACGTGTTCTGGGAGCTGCAGGGCGAGCAGGTGATGGGCGCAGACCACAAGCTGACCCTGGCCAAGCCGGGAAAGATGAAGCCGCAGGAATACGACGCCATGGTCGGCGACCTGGTGGGATTCCTCAAGTACATGGGCGAGCCGGTGGGCGAGTTCCGCAAGAAACTGGGCGTGGTCGTGCTGATTTTCCTCGCTATCCTCTTTGTCTTTGCCTACGCGCTGAAACGCGAGTACTGGAAAGACATCCATTAACACTCATACGTGAATGCATACCATGGGGCATCGAGAAATGAACGCGCCACCCGTCCGCAAAGTCGTGCGTGATGCAGACTATTCCTGGGGCAGCAGCGCGATGATGAACCTGTACTCGGGCACCACGTGCCCGTTCAGCCATCGCTGCCGCATCGTGCTCTACGAAAAGCAGATGGACTTCCAGGTGATCGACGTCGATCTCTTCAACAAGCCCGAAGACATCGCCATCATCAATCCGTACAACCGCGTGCCGGTGCTGGTCGACCGCGACCTGGTGCTCTACGAGTCGAACATCATCAACGAGTACATCGACGAGCGCTTCCCGCATCCGCAACTGATGCCGCCGGACCCGCAGACGCGGGCCAAGGCGCGCCAGTTGCTGTTCACCATGGAGCAGGAGCTGTTCAGCTACATCGATGCCCTGGAAAAGAACCTCAAGTCGGCCGACAAGGCGCGCATGCACATGCGCGACCGGCTGATCGAGCTGGCGCCGATGTTCAACAAGCAGAAGTTCATCCTCGGCGATGATTTCTCGATGCTCGACGTCGCCATCGCGCCGCTGCTGTGGCGCCTCGACCACTACGCCATCGAACTGCCGAAGACCGCCGCGCCGCTGATGAAATACGCCGAGCGCATTTTCTCGCGCCAGGGCTTCATCGACGCGCTGACGCCGACCGAGAAGATGATGCGCCGTTGAGGCGCCTCCCATCCGTCGGCCGTCCGGCCCGATCCGGCGCCTGTCCATGAAGTCCACCAAACCCTACCTGATCCGCGCCATCCATGAATGGTGCGCGGATCAGGGCTTCACGCCCTATCTGGCGGTGAAGGTCGACGCCACCACGCGCGTGCCCCGCGAGTTCGTCAAGGACGGCGAAATCGTCCTCAATGTCGGCATCGAAGCCACCCATCAATTGCAGATGGGCAACGAGGAAATCACCTTCCAGGCAAGGTTTGGCGGCAAGGCGTTTCCGGTCGTGGTGCCGATCGGGCGGGTCGCGGCAATCTACGCCCGCGAGAACGGCGAAGGCATGGCTTTCGAAGTGACCGAAGCGGCGAAAGCCGATTCCGCGATCGGAGACGCGGCGCCGGACACAAGCCCGGACAAGGCCGATTCTGGCGCTTCACCCGATCCCGATCGCTCCGCCAGGCGGCCTGTACTGACCCGCATCAAGTGATTCGAGGCATCATCCGACGGATGCCGGAATATCTTTATTCCATCGCCTGGCGCGAAGAATAGCCGGTTGCTGACGATCCTGTCCTACGTGGGCGCGGCGAAGGAAGATCAAGGCACGACCGGACCGGAACTGGCGATTGACGGCAACTTCCAGCGTCAGGCAAACTGGCATCAAGCGGGTTGCATTTCCCGTCCTTAACGAGGAGTCCGGGGTAAATGGAGCAGGTTGCAGAAGTCGGTATAGACAAGTATGAAATCATCCGCGAACTCGGCAGGGGCGCGACAAGCGTTGTATACCTTGCCCATGACACGTTCAACGATCGCGAGGTGGCGATCAAGGTCTTCAAACCGGAGATACTGTCCGATAGCGAGCACGGCAGCACCTACCGCAGGCTGATCGCCAATGAGGCGGCCCTGGCAGGGCGCCTCAATCATCCGCACATCGTCGGCATCTACGATGCGATGCTGGGGCGCGACGACGGCTATATCGTCATGGAATACGTACAGGGCGAAACGCTGGAGAAATACGGCCATGTCGAGCACCTGCTGCCCGTGGACAAGGTGATCGAGATCGCCTTCAAGTGCGCCCTGGCGCTGGATTTTGCGAGCCGTAACGGCATCATCCACCGTGACATCAAGCCGGCGAACATCATGCTTTGCCATGATGGCAAGGTGAAAATCGCCGACTTCGGCGCCGCGATCCTGGCCAAGAACGACGAGACGCAAATGACCGGGATCGGTTCGCCTTCTTACATGTCGCCCGAGCAGGTCCGCAACGACATCCTCAGCCACCAGACGGACATCTATTCCCTCGGCGTGGTGATGTACAGGCTGCTCACCGGCCGCCTGCCCTTCGTGGCCGAATCCAACTACGCGCTGACTTACAAGATACTGAACGAAGACGCCGCCAGCGTCCTTGTCCATCGCCCTGCGTTGTCGGTCCGGCTCGCCGACATCGTCACCAAGGCAATGCGCCGCAGCACGACCGAGCGGCATGCAAACTGGCGCGAGTTCATTGAGGATCTGTCCACCATCGCCGAACTCGATCTTCCGGAGACGGCCGATTCCGAGACCCAGCGCTTCAACATGCTGAAGGCACTGCCGTTCTTCAAGGACTTCAGCGAAATCGAGCTCTGGGAAGTGCTGCGCATCAGCATCTGGGGGCGCGTGCCCTCAGGCACCATCCTGGTCGAGG
>CAZGQB010000271.1:0-3570 GCA_964527055.1 uncultured Sulfuritalea sp. | reverse complement strand
AGGTCTGCATCGTCTTCGAAGGGCGCGACGGCGCCGGCAAGGGCGGCACCATCAAAGCGATCACCGAACGCGTGAGTCCGCGCGTGTTCCGTGTCGTTGCGCTGCCGACCCCGACCGAGCGCCAAAAAAGCCAGATGTTTTTTCAGCGCTACATCGAGCACTTTCCGGCAGCGGGAGAGGTCGTGATCTTCGATCGCAGCTGGTACAACCGGGCCGGGGTCGAACGGGTGATGGGTTTTTGTACCCCCGAGCAGACCAAGAAATTTCTCGGCGGCGCGCCATTTGTCGAGCGCGCGATGGTCGATTCCGGAATCATCGTGCTCAAATACTGGCTCGAGGTCAGCCCGGAGGAACAGGAACGCCGCCTGCGCGACCGCATCGACGACGGCCGCAAGATCTGGAAACTGTCTCCGATGGACGTCAAGTCCTTCACCCGCTGGGACGACTACACCAGGGCGCGCGACGAAATGTTCGCCGCCACCGATTCATCCTGGGCACCCTGGTATGTGGCACGCTCGGAGGACAAGAAGCGGGTACGCCTGAACGTGATCAGCCACCTGCTCGAGCATGTACCCTACAAGAACGTTCCCGCCAGCAAGGTCACGCTGCCCAGGCGCAAGATCGGCCGCAGCAAGGGCGCCGCCTATCCCTTCAAGTACGTTCCCGAGTACCTGCCGGCGGAAAGCGGCCCCGCAAAAGGCGGCAAGGCCAAATAAGGCCGGACCGGCGAAGATCCGGCGCAGGGCCTGACGAACTCAGGCCTTGTTGCCGTAGATGAGTTTCGGGTCCTTCAGCACCGGCTCGACGTCCTGCCAGCCGGCGTTTTCCAGCCGGTTGAAGAAGCAACTGCGGCGACCGGTGTGACAGGCGATACCGCCGCTCTGTTCGATCTTCAGCAGCACCACGTCCTTGTCGCAATCGACGCGCAGCTCCAGCACCTTCTGCGTGTGGCCGGATTCTTCGCCCTTGTGCCACAGGCGGCCGCGCGAGCGCGACCAATACACGGCGTGGCCGGTTGCGGCGGTCAGCGCCAGTGCTTCGCGGTTCATCCAGGCGAACATCAGCACCTCGCCGGTTACCGCATCCTGGGCGATTGCGGGAACCAGGCCCTGCGCGTCCCACACCACCTCGTCCAGCCATTGACTGTTTTGCGGCGCGCTCACAGTCGCACCTCGATGCCGCGGCTGCGCATGTATTCCTTGGCTTGGCGCACGGTGAATTCCCCATAGTGGAAAATGCTCGCCGCCAGCACGGCATCCGCCCGCCCCTGCGTGACACCGTCGGCCAGGTGCTGCAAGGTGCCGACACCGCCGCTGGCAATCACCGGTATGCCTACCGCATCGGCAACCGCGCGCGTCAGCGCCAGGTCGAAGCCGGCCCTGGTGCCGTCGCGGTCCATGCTGGTCAGCAGGATTTCGCCGGCGCCGAGGCTTTCCACCTTGCGCACCCATTCGATCGCATCGAGCCCCGTGTTCTTGCGCCCGCCATGGGTGAATACTTCCCAGCGCCCAGGGCTGGTCTGCTTGGCATCGACGGCGACCACGATGCACTGTGCACCGACTTTGGCCGAGGCGTCGGCGACCAGTTGCGGATTGTTCACCGCGGCCGTGTTCATGCTGACCTTGTCGGCCCCAGCATTCAGCAGGCGGCGCACGTCCTCGACCTGGCGCACGCCACCGCCCACGGTGAGCGGGATGAACACCTGCGATGCCACCGCCTCGACGATATGCAGGATGATGTCGCGGTCGTCGGAACTGGCCGTGATGTCGAGGAACGTGATTTCGTCGGCGCCCTGCTCGTCGTAGCGGCGCGCGACCTCGACCGGATCGCCGGCGTCGCGCAGTTCGACGAAATTGATGCCCTTGACCACGCGACCGGCGTTGACGTCAAGACAGGGAATGATGCGTTTGGCGAGCATGGCCGACGTCAAGGCTTCGAGAGCTTGTCCGCCTCCGCCTGGGCCTTCTTGAAGTCCAGGGTGCCTTCGTAGATCGCCCGCCCGGTGATGGCGCCCGAGATGCCCTCGCCCTGCACGGCGCACAGCGCCTTGACATCCTTGATGCTGGCGATGCCGCCGCTGGCGATCACCGGGATGCGCAGCGCCTGCGCCAGCTTCACCGTCGCCTCGATATTCACGCCGGAAAGCATGCCGTCGCGCCCGATATCCGTGTAGATCACGGCTTCGACCCCGTAGTCCTCGAATTTCTTCGCCAGGTCGACGACGTCGTGGCCGGTCATCTTCGACCAGCCATCCACAGCCACCTTGCCGTCTTTGGCATCGAGCCCGACGATGATGTGGCCGGGAAAGGCGCCGCAGGCATCGTGCAGGAAGCCCGGGTTCTTCACCGCGGCGGTGCCGATGATTACGTAGGTGACACCGTCGTCGAGGCAACGCTCGATGGTGTCCAGGTCGCGAATGCCGCCGCCCAGTTGCACCGGGATTTCGTCGCCGACTTCCTTGAGAATCGCCTTGATGGCGCTTTCGTTCTTCGGCTTGCCGGCAAAGGCGCCGTTGAGATCGACGAGGTGCAGGCGGCGCGCGCCCTTGTCTATCCAGTGCCGGGCCATGGCCGCCGGGTCTTCGGAGAATACCGTGGCGTCTTCCATGGCGCCCTGCTTCAAGCGGACGCAGTGACCGTCCTTGAGATCAATCGCGGGTATCAGCAGCATAGGGAGGGAGATGTCGGGATAAAAATGTGCCTGGGTGGCGGTCGGATCAGGGAGTCCAGCGCATGAAATTGCCGAGCAGCCGCAAGCCGGCCTGGGCGCTTTTTTCCGGGTGAAATTGCACGGCGAAGATGTTAGCGCGGGCCACCGCACTGGTAAAGGGGATGCCATAGTGGGAAGACCCGGCGATCACCTCCGGGCTTGCGGGTTCGACGTAGTAGCTGTGCACGAAATAAAAGCGCGCGCCATCGTCGATGCCATCCCACAGCGGGTGCGCCTCGGCCTGCTGCACCTGATTCCAGCCCATGTGCGGCACCTTTAAGCGCGTGCCGTCGGGCGACACCATGGCCGCATGCGGAAAACGCGGCACTCGGCCCGGCAGGATCTCCAGGCCCGTGACGTCGCCCTCCTCGGCGTGGCCGAAGAGCATCTGCAGGCCGACGCAAATGCCGAGAAACGGCTTTTCGGCGGCGGCGCGGATCACCGCATCGCGCAGGCCACGCGCGGACAACTCGCGCATGCAGTCCGGCATTGCGCCCTGGCCGGGAACCACGACCCGGTCCGCGGCCGCGATCTCGGCGGCATCGGAACTGACGCGGACCTCGGCCTGCGGGGCGACATGCTCGATGGCCTTGGCCACGGAGCGCAGATTGCCCATGCCGTAATCGACTACCACCACCGTGCTCATGCAGGATTTATAGCGAGCCCTTGGTCGAAGGAATGGCGCCGGCCGTGCGCGGATCGACTTCCGCTGCCATGCGCAGCGCGCGGGCAAAGGCCTTGAACACGGTCTCGGCCTGATGGTGCGAATTGTCACCGCGCAAGGCGTCGATATGCACCGTGATATTGGCGTGATTGACCAGGCCCTGGAAGAACTCGCGCACCAGGTCGACATCGAACTCG
>CAZGQB010000270.1:0-3578 GCA_964527055.1 uncultured Sulfuritalea sp. | reverse complement strand
AGTAGTACATCATGCCGAGGAAGCCGGCGGTGAGGAAGAAGCCCACCGCGTTGTGTCCGTACCACCACTGGATCATCGCGTCCTGCACGCCGGCATAGGCCGAGTAGGACTTCGGCGTCAGGACGCCGGCTGAAAACACCGGGATCGCCGCGCTATTGACCAGGTGCAGCACGGCGACGGTCAGGATGAACCCGCCGAAGAACCAGTTCGCCACGTAGATGTGGGATACCGTGCGCTTGACGATGGTGCCGAAAAACACCACGGCATAAGACACCCAGACCAGCGTGATCAGGATGTCGATCGGCCATTCGAGTTCCGCGTATTCCTTGGCCTGGGTGAAACCCAGCGGCAGGGACAGCGCCGCCGCCACGATGACCACTTGCCAGCCCCAGAACGTGAATGCCGCCAGTCCCGGCGCGAAGAGCGGCGCATGGCTGGTGCGCTGGACCGCATAGTAGGAAGTGGCGAACAGGGCGCAACCGCCGAAGGCGAAGATCACGGCATTGGTGTGCAAGGGACGCAGGCGCCCGTAGCTCAGGAACTCGTGCACGTTCAACTCCGGCCAGACCAGCTGGGCGGCGATGATGACGCCCACCAGCATGCCGACGATGCCCCAGATTACGGTCATCACGGCGAACTGGCGCACGACTTTGTAGTTGTAAGTCGCTTGCGATTGCATGATGGATTCACCTCACATTAAAAAAAGAAACCGTGCTCCATACCGCTTTTGATGCGGTGCAGTATGTGAATTTTCGGGAGATTACACGCTAAACATTAGCGCTGTTTGATGCATATCAAAATATATCCGACTTCAATGAAATTAACAATAACATCAGTATGGTTTATGGCTCGATGGGTGGAATTTCTTCAGTGTCGGCGAGTGGGCCGACGGGGTCGCCGGACGAAAAAAAAGGGTGCGCAGCGCGCACCCCTAACCCCAACAGAGAGCCTTCGGGCAACGGCGCGAAGCCATCACCATAAAACCCGCCGTCAGTATGGTTACTTGCCGCCCGTCGTGCCTTGATCTGAGTCAACAGTGCTGCGATTTTTCCGACTATCGGTCCGATCGTCGTCCATCAGGACCCGGTGGCCCGGTCCTTCGAGATCCTCGTACTGCCCGCTCTTCAAGGACCACCAGAACAGTGCGGCGATTACGAAGACCAGCACCAGCGACAAGGGAATCAGGAGGTACAGGATTTCCATTCAGTTTCTTTGCAGGCGCAAGGCATTGAGCACTACCAGCAGCGAACTGGCCGACATGCCGATGCCGGCCATCCAGGGCGTCACCCAGCCTGCCATGGCCAGCGGGATGGCGAGGAAATTGTAGGCGAAAGCCCAGACCAGGTTCTGCCGGACGATGCGCACGGCGCGTCGTGCCAGCGCCAGCCCCGCGGGCAGCGCCTGCAGATCATTGCCGAGCAGCACGATATCGGCGCTGGCACGGGCCAGATCGGCGCCGCCGCCCATGGCGATCGATACCTGTGCCCGGGCCAGTACCGGCGCATCATTCACGCCATCGCCGACCATCGCCACGGTTTCGCCGGCGTCCTGCAGGGCTTTCAGCGCGGCATGTTTCTCCTCCGGCGACAAACCGCCACGAGCGTCGGCGATTCCCAGCGCGGCGCCCACCCGCGTGGCCGCGGCGGTCGCGTCACCGCTGAAAATCGACAGCTTGATGCCGGCGGCAGAGAGTCCGGCGGTCATGGCGGAGGCCTCCGAACGCAGGCTGTCGTTCAGGCGGAAAAACGCCTGCCATCCATCGGCATCGCCCAGCGCGATCACCGTGTCGCCGGCACCGACTATTGACTGGAGTTCAGGCGGTGCGGCCAGGCCATGCATTGTGGCGACGAACTCCGGGCGCCCCAGGCGCCAGCTGCGCCCGTCGATCAGGCCTTCAACTCCGGCCCCGGTGGTGGCGCGCGCTGCGGTGACCGAAACCCCGGCATCGGAATCATCCGCGGTCAGCGCCCGCGCGATGGGATGCTCGGAACCTCGCTCGAGCGCTGCCGCCATCGCCAACGCGAACGCGGCTTCGCCGCGGAGTGGGATGACCTCAACCAATTCAATATGTCCCGCGGTCAATGTGCCGGTCTTGTCGAAAACAAAGCGATCCGCCCGCGCCAGAGCCTCTATCGCATGGCCGCGCGTCACCAGCACGCCGCGGGCGGCCAGTGCACCGGTCGCCACGGTCAATGCGGCCGGCGTCGCCAGCGAGAGCGCACAGGGACAACTCACCACCAGCACGGCGACAAAAATCCACAGCGCGCGCGACGGGTCGATCCACCACCAGGCCACTGCCGTCACCACCGCCAGCACCAGCAGCACAATGACGAAACGTACGGCGACGCGGTCGGCCATTTCAACCAGGCGCGGCTTTTCGGCGGCGGCACGCTCCATCAGGCGCTGGATGGCCGCCACCCGCGTCGCCTCGCCGACGCGTTCGACGCGCATCACCAGGGGGCTGGCGGTATTCACGCTGCCGCCGATCAGCGCATCACCAGCCCGTTTGGGCACCGGGCGGCTTTCGCCAGTCAGCAGGGATTCGTCCGCGGCGCTCTCGCCGTCGAGCACGCAGCCATCGGCCGGCACCGTTTCGCCGGGTCTGATCTGCACCACGTCGCCGGCATGCAACTCGACCACGGCGACCCGCTCGCCCGAGGTATCCGGCCATGCCGCGAGCCGCGTGGCGAAGGCCGGAATGGCGCGCGCCAGCGTCTCGACGCTGCGCGCCGCCTTCTGCCGCGCCATCATTTCCAGATAGCGCCCCGAAAGCAGGAAGAAGACGAACATGGTGACCGAGTCGAAATACACCTCGCCCGCGGCGATCAGCGTGGCCCAGACGCTGGCCGCAAATGCAGCGCCGACGCCCAGCGCCACCGGCACGTCCATGCCGACGCGAGAGAGCGTCAGGTCACGCCAGGCGCTGGTAAAAAAAGGTGCGGCGGAGTACAAGACCACCGGCACGGTGAGGATCAGGCTGGCCCAGCGCATCAGTTGCTCGATGTCCGGCGTCATGTCGCCATCGGCCAGATACACGGGCACGGCGTACATCATCACCTGCATCATGCCGAAGCCGGCCACGAACAGCCGCCATAGCGCCGCCTTGCGTTCCTTCTGCGCCAGTTCCTCGGAACGGCCGACGTCATAGGGGTGCGCCCGGTAGCCGATCGCCGCGATGGCTTCGAGGATGGCCGAAAGCTTCGTCACCCGTTCGTCCCAGCGCACCCGCGCGCGGCGCGTGGTGTAGTTGATGTCGATGGCGGTCACGCCGGGCTGGCGGCGCACATGCGACTCGTTGAGCCAGACGCAGGCGGCGCAGGTGATGCCCTCGAGGATCAGAGCCGCTTCCCGTTCGTGCTCCCCTGCCGCGCCTTCGGCCCGGCGCACGAAGGTCTTCTGCACATCCGGATGGTCGAACAGGGCGAAGTCGGCGACGATCTGCGGCAGCGCTTCGCGCGGGGACTCCGGCAGCGCGTCGCGGTGCCGGTAATAGTCGGCCAAGCCGTTGGCGACGATCGCCTGGGCCACCGCCTGGCAACCGGCGCAGCACATCTGGCGCCGCTGGCCGCCGATCTCGA
>CAZGQB010000269.1:0-3590 GCA_964527055.1 uncultured Sulfuritalea sp. | reverse complement strand
GACAATCGCGCCTGCTCGATCAGCCAGGCGGCGAGCGCCTGCACGGCGGGTCGCTTGGCGGCGCCCGGCTCAACCGCCAGAAAGTAGCCGCGCTCCGTCGCGATCTCGTCCCCAAGCGGCGCCACCAGCGCCCGCCGCAGGAGCAGTTCGTCGATCAGCGGTCTGCGCCCGAGCGCCAGGCCTTGCCCTGCGACCGCAGCGGCGATCGCCGCATCGTAGTTGGTGAACATGATCGAACTCGCCGGCTCGAGGCCGCCGATGCCCATCTTCTTCATCCACAAGTCCCATTCGAGCGGGTATCCGGCACGCGGCGGCTCGACCTGCAGCAGGGTATGGAAGCGCAGATCCTGCAGCGTCTTGATCGGGTGCTTCTTGTCGCGCAGCAGGCCGGGCGCGCAGACGAGCTGGATCGTCTCGGCAAAGAGCAGGGTTCCGCTTGCCGAATTGGCCGGCAGGTAGCGGATCGCCAGATCGAAGCCGTCGACCGCCAGATCGCGCCGCTGCAGCGTCGCATCGATGCGGACGTCGATTCCCTGCTGCTCCCTCACCAGGTCGGCCAGTCGCGGAATCAGCCACAGCGAGGCGAGGCCCGGTATCGTCGTCAGCGCAAGAACTTCGCGCCGTTGCGTACCGCGGATCCTGACCATCGCCTTGCGCAGGCTTTCGAAGGTGCCGCGCACCGTTTCGCTCAGGCGCCGGCCCTCGTCGGTCAGGTCCAGCGCGCGGTGGCGACGGTGGAACAGCGGCAGGCCGAGATCGTCCTCCAGTGCCTTGATCTGACGGCTGATCGCCGATTGCGTGACAAAGCACTCGGCGGCAGCCTTGGTGAACGACAGGTGGCGCGCCGCGGCGTCGAACGCCACCAGCAGGTCCAGCGGCGGCAACCGGGAAGGATCTTTTTGCATGCGCTATCGGAATGCCAGAAGTTCCAAATTATCGTTTGAATGATTCCAGGAAGCGAAGGATAGTGCGCACCATCTGCTGACGAACCGATATTGCTACATTCGTTCAACGCATGCAAGTTTGATGTAGCAGACGCCAACCGCCCAACCAAGGAGCCACCATGAACTGCGCCATGCCCGTCGTCACGCCGAATACCGAAAACCAGGTCCGCCCGCGTTTGCCGGTCGGACCCTGCCGCCACTCTGCGACCGTGCGCCACGCGGCGAACGATGAGCTGCCACGCAGCGTGGCTCGCATCGCCGCGATCGATCCCATGTTGCTGGTGCATCAGGAGCGGGTCAGGACCTTCCGCCTGGCGATCGCCGCTCTGCGCGACGGCTTGAGGATGCTGAGGCGGTCTTTCCCGGGCAACGGCACCCCTTTTGAACGCTCCCCCGGCTGAACAAGGAGACTTTCATGGCCTACGCCAACACGAGCATTTCCCGCTTGAACATGGCCACGCTCGTTCGTGCGACGCTGGTGCTTCCGGCCCTGCGCGCAGGCGCTGCTGCGGCATCCGCGATCGCGCCCGGATGGCTGGCGCGCACCGCGGCACGCCGCTTCATTACGCCACCCCGCCACAGCCATACGGCAGCCGAACTCCTTGCGCTGCAATTCGGGCAGCGGCTGTCGATCGACTCGCCGATGGGGCAACTCGCCGCCTGGCGATTCGGCGATAGCCGGCTTCCTGCGGTGATTGTCAGCCACGGTTGGGGAGGACGCGGCGCACAGTTTCGCGAATTCGTGCCCGCGCTCCTCGCGGCCGGATTCCAGGTCTGGCTGTTCGACCATGTCGGCCATGGCGAGAGTGAAGGACGCCAGGCACCGATCACCGACCTCGCGCAAGGTGTTGCCAGCATCGTGCGCGCCGCCGGGGCCACCGGCGCCACGGTAAGCGGGTTGATCGGCCACTCGTTCGGCTCGGCAGCCATCGGCGTCGCGCTGCACAAGGAACTGAAGGACCTCACCACGGTGCGGGTGGTGCAGATTGCACCGCCCGGTTCGCTGATCCGTCATTCGCATTTTTTCGCGCGCATGCTGGGCCTGCCCGAGCGCGTGCGTGCCGCGATGCAGTGGCGGCTGGAACAGAAGATCGGCAGAAAATGGCAGGAGTTCGAACTGCCCGGCGCCCTTGAGCGGATCCGGGTGAAAGCGCTGGTGATCCACGACGAGCACGACGCCAAGGTGCGCATCGAAGACGGGCTGGCCGTGGCGCGAGCCTGGCCGGACGCCCGCTTCAAGCGTACCCGCGGGCTTGGCCACAGCAGGATCCTGCGCGACCCTGAAGTGATTGCCGCGGCGGTGGATTTTCTTGCAGACCGGGTCAGCTTCCCCCTGCCACCGCAACATGAATCATCCGCGTTGCCGAGGCCGGCGCCGCTCTACTGACCGGCCGACGGCGGAAAGTCGGCGCCGGCGACACGGCGGCAATCCGGAGAAAAAGGGGCCTGGCCCCTTTTTCTTTTCTCCGTGCTTGCCAACTGGCAATATCCAGAATGAACATGCATAATTGCATCATTCTGTACATCCGGAGATTGCGATGAGACAAGCCACCTTCACCGAAGTGCGCAACCACGCCAAGACCTATTTCGACATTGTCGAATCGGGCGAGTCGGTGCGCGTATTGCGCAATGGCAAGCCCATCGCCGACATCGTGCCGGTCGCCGCCGATCTTCCTTCCTGGAAACGGCGCAAGGCCCAACCGCTGGTACTCGACGGCGTGTCGGTCAGTCGCATGATTCTCGAAGAGCGCGACGCCGGCGTGTAAGGAAGGCTGAAATGCGCGTCTTATTCGACAGCTCGGCTTTCGTCAAACGCTATGTCAGTGAAGCCGGAACCGAGGCCGTGCTGGCATGGTGTGATCGCGCCAGCGAAATAGGCCTATCCGGCATCGCCTTGCCGGAAATCGTCTCGGCCTTTTGCCGCCTGCGCCGCGAAGGCAGGATCGACGACACCCAGTACCGTCAGCTCAAGTCGCTGCTGCTGGCCGATATCGAGGATGCGGCGATGTGCGACCTCAGCCCCGAAGTCCTGGCCCGGTCGATTGCCAGCCTGGAAACCAATGTCCTGCGCGGCATGGATGCGATCCATGTCGGCAGCGCCATCGCACTCAAGGTCGATGTCTTCATTTCCGCGGACCAGCGGCAACGCGATGCCGCCATTCGAGCGGGGCTGCGTGCCGAGGGAGTGTGAATCTCCGCGTCCGTGAGCGGACAAATCTCCAACCCGCATTGCGCTGGCCGAAAGAAAAGGGGCCAGGCCCCTTTTTCCTTTTCTTTTTTCCTTTTACGCGCCTCGCGCCCGAACGGCGGCCCGGGTCAGCCTCCGGGCTTGGCCAGGCCGACGCGCCCGAGTCCGGGAAGGCGCAGCGCCGGGCGCGCGATGTCGATGCCGAGCGAAAGCCCGAGCAGATTGAGCTCGATGCCTTCTTCGGCGGCGACGAGAACGCCGGCGAGGCCGAGCACGGAAAGCTGGACGCCGGTTCCGCTGGGCGCGGAAGCGATCGCCGAAGTGAGCGGCAGGTAGTCCTTGCCGACCGCATTCGCCGGCAGGTCGAGCCGCAACCCGGGGACCTCGCGCGCGACATGCGCGACGAAGGTGTTGCTGTTCGGCCCCGGCCAGGTGCGGTAGGTGTCGGCGTAGGGATA
>CAZGQB010000268.1:0-3592 GCA_964527055.1 uncultured Sulfuritalea sp. | reverse complement strand
ACCGCGCCGGCACGCCGCTGCTGGAAATCGTCACCGAACCCGACATGCGCTCCAGTGCCGAGGCGGTCGCCTACGCCCGCGCCCTGCACGCGCTGGTGCAGTGGATCGGCATCTGCGACGGCAACATGCAGGAGGGCAGCTTCCGCTGTGATGCCAACGTTTCGGTGCGCCGCCCCGGCGGGCCGCTGGGTACCCGGCGCGAGATCAAGAACCTGAACTCCTTCCGCTTCATGCAGCAGGCGATCGATTTCGAGGTGCAGTGGCAGATCAATGAAATCACGGAAGGCCGCGCCATCCAGCAGGCCACGGTGCTGTTCGACCCGGACACGGGCACTACGCGCGCAATGCGCAGCAAGGAAGACGCGCACGACTATCGCTATTTCCCCGACCCCGACCTGCTGCCGCTGGAGATCAGGCCCGACTGGATCGCCGAGGTGAAGTCAGGCATGCCGGAGCTGCCGCAGGCGATGCAGGAGCGCTTCCAGGCCAAGTACGGCCTCTCGGCCTACGATGCGGCAACGCTGACCGCATCGCGCGAAATGGCGGATTTCTTCGGCGCAGCGGTTGCCGGGGCCGGTGCCACCCACGCCAAATTGGTCGCCAACTGGACCATGGGCGAACTAGCCGCCCGCCTCAACCGCGAGGAGCGCGAAATCGTCGACGCCCCGATCAGCCCGGCGCAGTTGGCCGGCCTCGTCGCGCGCATCGCCGACAACACGATCTCAAACAACATCGCGAAAAAGGTGTTCGAGGCACTTTGGAACGGCGAAGGAAATTCGGCCGACGATATCATCGACAAGCAGGGCCTGAAACAGATAACCGATACCGGCGCAATTGAGGCGCTGGTCGATGAAGTTCTCGCCGCCAACCCGAAATCGGTCGAGGAATTCCGCGCCGGCAAGGAGAAGGCCTTCAACGCCCTGGTCGGCCAGGCCATGAAGGCGACCCGGGGCAAGGCCAACCCGCAGCAGGTCAGCGACCTGCTGAAGAAAAAACTCGGCGCCTGATTACTTCTTTTCGGCCGGCTTTTCGACCGGCTTGTCCGCAGGCGCGGCGGCCGGCACAGCGGCGGTTGCGGCAGGCGGGGGCGGGGGGGGCACCACTATAGTTGCGGGTGCGGGCGCTGCGGCACCTGCGTCTTCCGCCGGCTTCTTGCCGGTCAGCTCGAGATAGCGTTTCTTCTCCTCGGCGAAACGGATGCGGACTTCTTCCTTTTCCTTGGTCTTGGCGGCAATGGTCGCCTGCTGCGCCTGCATTTCCCGTTCGTTGTCGCCGATCTGCGACTTCAGCGCATCGGGTAGCGGCTTGCCTTTGTAGAACTCCCTGTCGCTGTCCAGTTTCTGTTTCTTCTTCCTGGCCTCCTCAAGGCGCTTTTGTGCCTCGACGATGCTCTTGTCGATCTCGGCCAGGTTGCGATCCCGCACGGAATCGATATTCTTTTCACTCGAGTAGGTAGCCAGCAACGCCACACTGCGGCGGCGATCTTCCGCGGCCTTCCTTTTCTCCTCATCCTTCTTCGCCAGTTCGGCATCGCGCCGGGCCTGCTGCTCCGCCGTCAGCGGCGCTTCCACCGTCTTCGAAACGAAGCCGCGATTGTCGCGTTCTTCATAGGCCCGGCCCTGGCAGGCAGCGGGCAGAAAATCGCCGCACACCTTCTTCCCGGTGGAATCGTCGCAACAAAAGATGCGTGTCTGGGCGGCGGCGCCCTGGGCGAGGAGTGCGGAGGAAACTAACAGCAAGGCGGAAATCAGGCGCATGGGGTTCTCCCTAGTTCAGAGCACAGAATATCATTCGATGCCATAAAGAGCACGGTAAGCACGCACGGCGGCAAGCTTGTTCTCAAGTTCCGGATGCCCGGACAGATAATTGATCAAATCGGTCAAACTGGCAACACTTACGACCGGAATGCCGAAGTTGCGCTCCACTTCCTGCACTGCAGAAAGCTCGCCTTGCCCGCGTTCCTGGCGGTCCAGCGCTATCAGCACCGCGGCCGGGGTCGCCCCGGCGGCACGAATCAAATCCATCGATTCGCGCACCGACGTGCCCGCGGTAATCACGTCATCGATGATCAACACCCGGCCCGCGAGCGGGGCACCGACCAGGGTGCCGCCTTCGCCGTGATCCTTGGCTTCCTTGCGGTTATAGGCGTATGCCGTGTTGCGGCCCCGGCCCGCCAGCGCCATGGCCGTTGCCGCGGCCAGCGGAATACCCTTGTAAGCAGGGCCGAACAGCACATCGAACGAAACCCCGGCAGCCAGGATGCGGCGGGCGTAGAAGTCGCCCAGGCGTGACAGGGAGGCGCCGTCGTTGAACAGGCCGGCGTTGAAAAAATAGGGGCTGAGGCGACCCGCCTTGGTCTTGAACTCGCCGAAACGCAACACGCCCAGTTCGCAGGCGAAGGCGATAAACTCGCGGCTCAGCTCGCTGGTCACGTCATGGCTGGCATTCGCATTCATCGCCGCATTTTACATGCGCAAGCACATGCTCCGAATACTCGATCTGAATCTGAATGGTATCCGTTCCGCCGCGAACAAGGGATTTTTCGAGTGGCTGGCGACGCAACAAGCCGACATCGTCTGCGTCCAGGAACTCAAGGCGCAGCTGGCCGACCTGACCCCCGCACTGCGCGCTCCGGCCGGGTACATCGGCTGCTTTCATGTCGCGGAAAAGAAAGGCTACAGCGGCGTCGGCATCTATTCCCGCAAGGCACCCGACCGCATCGTCGAAGGTTTCAGCGATGCCGAATTCGATGCAGAAGGCCGCTATCTGCAGGCCGAATTCGGCAAGTTAACGGTGGTTTCGCTCTACCTTCCTTCCGGCTCCAGCTCGAACGAGCGCCAGCAGGCCAAGTTCCGCTTTCTCGACCGCTTCCGGCCGCAACTGGAACGCCTGGCGAAAGACGCCCGGCGCGACGAGCGCGAAGTCCTGCTCTGCGGCGACTGGAACATAGCGCACCGGGAAATAGACCTGAAGAACTGGAAGTCGAACCAGAAGAACTCCGGTTTCCTGCCCGAGGAGCGCGCCTGGCTGTCGTCCGTTTTCGATGACCTGGGCTGGGTGGACGTGCATCGCCGGCTGCAGCCGGAGGCAACCGGCGATGCCTACACCTGGTGGTCCAACCGCGGCCAGGCCTGGGCGAAGAACGTCGGTTGGCGCATCGATTACCAGATCGCAACTCCGGGTCTCGCGGCTGCCGCGCTGCGCGCGACCGTTTACAAGAGCCGCCGGTTCTCGGATCATGCGCCGCTGATTATTGATTACGACCTGACGCTCCCATGACATGGATCATGGCGGCCATGCGCTAGAATCGGTAGGGTTCGATTTGTAGCGCTTAATCTTGAGGAGAAGACCATGGCTGAAATGACCGAAGTTACCAAAGACAAACTGATTGCCGACGTCAAGCTGGTGATTGCAGATAGCGAAGAGCTGCTGCGTGCCACGGCAGGGCAGGCCGGTGACAAGATCGCCGAAATCCGCGCCAGGACCCAGGACCGGCTGGCGGCAGCCAAGATCAAGCTGGCCGAAGCCGAGGCTGCGGTGGTGGACAAGGCCAAGCAGGTCGGTCGCGCCGCCGATGACTATGTGCATGACA
>CAZGQB010000267.1:0-3599 GCA_964527055.1 uncultured Sulfuritalea sp. | reverse complement strand
GTCGTCGCCGGATCGATTGCCGCGCTGCTGCTGTTCCTCTGGCTGGCGCTGCCCGGCATCATCCAGTCCCAGGCCGAGAAATTCGTCCGCGAAAAATCCGGTCATCGCCTGACGCTGGACCGCCCGCAGTTCAATCCCTTCAGCCTGGAACTGCGCCTCGCCAACCTGAAGTTGAGCGACCCCGAGGACAAGCCGCTGCTGGCCTTCCGCGAACTTTTGGTCGATGTTTCGGCCGCCAGCCTGCCGGACCGCGCCGCGGTGTTCGATGCGATCCGGCTCGAAGGCCTCGACGTCGCGCTGGTCGAACTGCCGGGCGGCAGGATCAACTGGAGCCGCTTGATCGACGCCCTGCGGGACAAGGAGGACAAGACGCCGTCCGCCGGCCTGCCGCGCTTCGACATCCGCAGCCTGGTCCTGGTCGATGGCAGCCTTGACTTTGCCGATCGGCGCAGCGAGCAGGGATTCGCCACCCGCGTCGCACCGCTGAACCTGAGCCTGACGGACATCTCCACCCTGCCCGACGACAGCGGCAGATTCAAGCTCGAAGCCCGCATCGCCACGGGCGCGCAGATCGCCCTCTCCGGCGCGCTGGACCTCGACCCCGTGGCCGTCAGCGGCAGCTTCAGCCTGAAGGACCTGCAACTGGCCCAGTTCGCCCCCTATCTCGCGGATGTCCTGGCAGCGGCGCCCGCCGGCGTGGCGGCGGTGACGGCCAACTACCGCGCCGGCAATACCGGCGACAAGCTGGATATCGTGGTGGACGCCATCGAGGCGCAACTGACGGGCCTGCGCCTGCCGCTGGGCGCCGCAGGGGAGGGGGAAGGCCGCGCCGACCTGTCGATCGGCACGGTCGCGCTGAAAGGCGGCAGCTTCGACCTGGCGCGGCAGATGCTGGCCATCGGCTCGGTAGGCCTCGGCGACACCCGGCTCGAACTGCCGCGCGTCGACCGCTCGCTGGAACTCGCCACGGTGACGCTGGCAGATGCGCGCATCGACCTGGCCGGGCGGCAGGCAGCGATCGCCAGCCTGGCGCTGGCGGACGGCAGTGTTTTTGCCGTGCGCAAGCCCGAGGGCCAGATCTTCCTGCTGGAGGGCCTCAAGGCGCTCGCCGCGGTGGGAACGAAAAAGAAGCAGACCGCCGCGAACGCGAAAGCCGAGGCGGCCGCGGCGCCCTGGCGCTTCCGTCTCGACCAGGTGAACGTGAGCGGCCTCGACGTATCCATGCGCGACGAGGGCTTCACCCCCGCCCTGGAGATCGGCTACGAAAAGATAGCCCTGAGCGTCAAGGGTGTCAGCGAGGATCTCGGCGTTGCCCTGCCGGTGCGGCTTGGGCTCAACGTTGCCGGCGGCGGTCGGCTGGAGGCGGAAGGCAATTACACCCCGGCCGGTCCGGTGGTCGACCTCAAGCTCAAGCTGGCCGACCTGGCGCTGAAACTGGTCGAGCCGCTGCTGGCCGGCAAGACGACCTTGCTCATCGCCGACGGGCGCCTGTCCACCCAGGGCCGGGTGACGTATGGCGCCAAAGGCGCCGAATCCGGCTATCGCGGCGATTTTTCCGTGCGCGACCTGCGCCTCAAGGAGCAGGGTAGCGGCGAGGAGATGCTGGCCTGGAAGAACCTCGCCACCCAGCAATTCACGGTGACGCCGACACGGCTCGACATCGGCGAACTACGCCTCAACGGGCTCGACACCAGGCTGATCATCAACAAGGACAAGAGCATCAACCTGATGCGGGTGCTCAAGCCGTCGGCGCCAGCCGATGCTCCGGCAGCCGTCGCGTCCGCAGCGGCGACTGCCCCCGCGGAAGGTGCTGCCCCGGCCCCCGCCGCAGCAGCCACACCCGCCGCCGCACCCGCTGCCGCCCCGGCTCCCGCTGCGGCACCGCCTGCGGCACCCTACCTGGTCAATATCGACCGCCTGCGCTTCTTCAAGGGCGAGCTGGATTTCGCCGACCTTTCCCTGATGTTCCCCTTTTCCACGCGCATCCATAACCTGCGCGGCAGCATCGGCAACCTCTCGTCGCGCCCCGGGGCGCCCGGCCAGCTCGAACTCGACGGCGAGGTGGATGAATTCGGCATGGCGCGGGCGGTCGGCGAGGTCGATCTGTTCAATCCGACCCAGAACATGGACATCAGGGTGAACTTCCGCAACGTGGACATGAGCAGGCTGACGCCCTACATGGCCACCTTCGCCGGCCGCCGGATCGAGTCCGGCAAGCTGTCGCTGGATCTCGAATACAAGATCCAGCAGCGCCAGCTGAAGGGCGAAAACCAGATCGTCATTGATCGCCTGACCCTGGGCGAGCGCGTCGACAGCCCGGGCGCGACGTCCCTGCCGCTCGACCTGGCGATCGCCATCCTGCAGGACTCGGACGGCATCATCGACCTCGGGCTGCCCGTTTCCGGCAGTCTCGACGATCCGCAATTCAGCTACGGCGGATTGATCTGGAAGGCCATCACCAATGTCCTGACCAAGATCGTGACCGCGCCCTTCCGCGCCCTGGGCGCGCTGTTCGGCGGCAGTGGCGAGAAGGTCGAGAACGTCGCCTTCGAGCCCGGCGCAAGGCAGCTGACGCCGCCGGAGCGGGAGAAATTGCTGAAAGTCGCCACCGCCCTCTCCAAGCGGCCGAAGCTGGCGCTGGCCGTCGGCGGCATCCATGCCGAGGTCGATCGCGTCGCCCTGCAGGAAGTCCAGCTGCGCCGCGCCGTATTGACCGCGTCCGGCCTGACGCTCTCGGAGCGGGGCGATCCCGGTCCGATTTCCCTGCGCCAGCCGAAGATCCAGGCCGCGCTGGAAAGCCTGTATGCCGAGCGGGTCGGCAAGAGCGAACTGGCGGCATTGAAGGAAGGCTTCCGCAATGCCAACCCGGGCCAGCTCGAGGAAAGCGTCGGCGACAAGGTGATGTCGCGACTGACTGGCTTGTTGCGGGAAAAGAAGACCCTCAACGAGGACGAAGTGGCCCGACTCAAGGGCGCCGATTTTTACGCCGTGCTCTTCGAGCGGCTGCGCGCGACGGAAAAGGTCGGCGATGACACCTTGCAGACACTGGCCCAGACGCGTGGCAATGGCGCGCTGGAAACCCTCAAGGCGGCCGGCGTGGCACCGGAGCGCCTGAAGCTGCTGCCGCCGGAAAAAGGCGAAGGCAGCGGAGACGGGGTACCGCTCAAATTGTCGCTGGAGGCCGACACGGGCGGCGGCAAGGATAATTGAAACGGCTCACTGTCCACACCAAGGCTGGATGCCATCAAAGCCCCTGAGATCCGGGTGGCGTCCCGTGGAGCGCACGATGCCGGTATCGGCGTCGAACATCACGTCGAAATACTCCTGGACGCTCCAGCTGTTGCAGTACAGCCATGACCAGGCGAGTTCGTTCCGCATCGAAAAATACTGTGTCTGGGGCGCGCTCGGCGGACCGAGGACGCGCAACACCTCGTCCTTGTGCATGCCCTGCCGGATGCGGTGGAACTGCGCATCCTCCAGCACCTTTTCGATGCGCTGCAGCCTGCCGTCCGGGCCGAGGTAGGCCATGAAGGTCTGTGTGCCCGCGGGGCCGCGCGGGTAAGCCAGCTGTTCGCTGCCATCCGGATTCTTCCAGGCCA
>CAZGQB010000266.1:0-3610 GCA_964527055.1 uncultured Sulfuritalea sp. | reverse complement strand
CGCGATCGGGATCAGTTATTATCGACGCACAACGCGAGATCGCGCCGACCAGGGAAAGGCTCATGGACAACTCGATACAGTCACTCGATCAGGTGAAGGCTTCCGCCCTGGACATGGCGGTCAGGTTCGGGCCGCGGCTGGTGGTGGCGCTGATCATCCTGTTCGTCGGCTATCTGGTCGGACGCTGGGTTGGCCGGGTGCTGGAAGGCCTGCTGGTGCGCTTCAACCTCGACGCGCCGGTGCGCACCTTGCTGATCCGCATCGCCCGGGTGCTGGTGCTGGGGATCTTCGCCATCCTGGCCCTGCAAAACCTCGGCATCGAACTGGTGCCGCTGATTGCCGGTCTCGGCGTGGCCGGCGCGGCTGTGGCGCTGGCGATGCAGGGGATACTCGGCAATGTCGCCGCGGGCCTTACCATCATCTTCACGCGGCCCTTCCATATCGGCGAATACATTTCGATCGCCAAGGAGGAAGGCGAAGTGCTGGACATCAGCCTGTTCAGCACCACGCTGGGACACGCGGACCGGTCGAAGGTGGTGATCCCGAACCGCAAGATCGTCGGCGAGATTCTGCACAATTGCGGCCGGATCCGGCAGCTCAACATCGCGGTGGGCGTGTCCTACGGCACCGATGTCAACGTCGCCCTGGGCCTGGTGGAAGAAATCCTGCGCGCCAATCCCCGCGTGCTGCAGGACCCGGCGCCAGGCTTCGGGATCACGCGGCTCGCCGAGTCCGGCGTCACCATCAGCGTCTGTCCGTGGGTCAATGTGCCGGACTACATCGCGGCCGTAAACGAGATCAACAAGACCATCCTGGAGACCTTCCGCGCACGGAACATCGTCATCCCCCTGCCGCAGCGCGAGGTCCGGATGATCGGGTCCGAGGGGCCAGTGGTTTCGTGACAGTGACATCTCGTGCGGCAGGCCAGCGGGCGACATGGAGCCGGCTGCTGCGCCGGTACCCCGGCTCGTCGTCCCCTTCCGCAATTCGTTCGATCGGAAAATGATGCACGAGCATGAAGCGACCGCCTGGCGGCACGACCACGCCTTCAGCCAGGGCAACCCGGCCGCCGAACGGGGTACGCGCCTGGTGATGTGGATCACGGCGGCGATGATGGTGATCGAAATCATCGCCGGCTGGTGGTTCAATTCCATGGCCCTGCTGGCGGATGGCTGGCACATGAGTTCCCATGCCTTCGCGATCGGCATGAGTGCCTTTGCCTATGCGGCGGCAAGAAAATTCGCCAATGATCCCCGCTTTGCCTTCGGTACCTGGAAAATCGAGATCCTCGGCGGATTCGCCAGCGCGATCTTCCTGCTGGGCGTGGCGGTCATGATGGTGTTCGGTTCCGTCGAACGGATCATCGCGCCGCAACCCATTCATTACCGGGAAGCCATCATGGTGGCGATCCTGGGTCTGGCGGTCAATGTCGTCTGCGCCTTGATACTGGGCAACGCCCGTCATCACGATCATGGCGGCGATCGGCATCATCACGAGCATGGCCACGGACACGATCATGGGAATCGCCACCACGACCTGAACCTGAAGTCGGCCTATCTGCACGTGATCGCGGATGCCGCGACGTCCGTTCTGGCGATCGTCGCCCTGGTCGGCGGATGGCTTTACGGCTGGGCCTGGCTTGACCCGGTGATGGGGATCGTCGGCGCCCTGCTGGTGGCCTCCTGGGCAAAGGGGCTGTTGATCGAAACCGGCAAGGTGCTGCTGGACCGGGAAATGGACCATCCGGTCGTCGCGGAAATTCGCGATGTGATCGAGCCGGTACCGGATGCCGGAGATACGCGGATTACCGACCTGCATGTCTGGCGGGTGGGCCGTGGAGCGTATGCCTGCGATATCTCGCTTCTGACGAAGGATGCCGCGCTGACGCCGTCCCGGGTGCGCGAACTGTTGTCGATTCATGAGGAGATTGCCCACGTGACGGTGGAGATCAATCGTCATGGATAGAACGAGAAGAACCATCATGCGTCATGCATTGACTGTCCTGGCGCTTGCCGCGGCAATCCCCATGCCGGGCCTGGCTGCCGCACCGGATCCGGAGTCATCGATCCGGGATTCGCCAAGCTACTCCGTTCATCCGGTGGGCTGGATCAGAAAATCTTCCGGCAAGACCTACATCGAGATCGAGAAGCGCTATCAGCCCGCCCTGATGGGCGTCGAGGAGTTGCGCTCGATCTGGGTGCTGTATTGGTTCGATCGCAACGATACGCCTGAAAAGCGGTCGGTCTTGCGCGTCCATCCGCGCGGCAATCCCGACAATCCGCTGCGCGGCGTGTTTGCGACCCGCTCGCCGCTGCGTCCGAACCTGATCGCCCTCAGCCAGGTCAGCATTCTCGGCGTGAAAGGCAACCTGATCGAAATCGACGGCATCGATGCATTTGCCGACACGCCGGTGCTGGATTTGAAGCCGTAGCTTCCTGTGTGGCGGACAGGCTTTTTGACACCCGGGATCGCCGTGTCGCCGGCGCCGGCGCCGGCGCTGTGCGTCCCTGCGGGAACTTTTCAGGCTTTGCCGAACTGCCCGCTCAGCCTTTCCACCGTCGCGCGTTCGCCGCGCACGCGCAGGAAGGCGCCATCTTCGTCGGCGCGTTCTTCCAGCACTTCGCAACTGGCGAAGATCCGGCCGCGTTGCTGCTGGGCCGACCAGGGCAGGAATAGCTCGGCCTCCGCCTGGTCCTGGCGGAAAAACCCGACGATGGCTTCGCGCAGTGTTGCCACGTCGTCGGCGCGGCGCGCGCTCATGACGATGCAATCCGGATAGGCGTTGCGCAGCGCCGCTGCGCGCTCGCCTTGCGCTGCGGGGTTGCCGCGGTCATCGAGCGTGTCGATCTTGTTGAAGACGCGCAGGCGCGGCACGTCCTGCGCGCCGATCTCGGCCAGCACCTTGTCGGTGACTGCCAGCTGGCGCTCGAATCCTGGGTCACCGGCGTCGATCACGTGCAGCAGCAGCGAGGCATCGAGCGCCTCTTCCAGCGTCGATTTGAAGGATGCGACCAGTCCGTGCGGCAGGTTCTTGATGAAGCCGACCGTGTCGCTGACCAGCACGCGCGGCCTGCTTTCCGGCTGCAGCGCGCGCACCGTGGTGTCGAGCGTGGCGAACAGCTTGTTCTCGACCAGCACCTCGCTGCCGGTCAGGGCGCGCATCAGGGTGGACTTGCCGGCGTTGGTGTAGCCGACCAGGGCGACGGTGGCGAGATTCTGGCGCTCCAGGCGGCGCGCGCGCTGGGTCTTGCGCTCGGCATCCATGGCAACGATTTCCTGCTGCAGGTCGGCGATGCGGTCGCGGATCTTGCGCCGGTCCAGTTCGGTGTGCGATTCGCCGGCGCCGCGCCCGCCGGTGCCGCTGCGCTGGCGGCCCTGCGGCCCGGCCAGCTTGGCCGCCTCGCGCAGGCGCGGCGCCAGGTAGCCCAGCCGCGCGATTTCGACCTGGGCGCGGGCGGCGCGCGAAGTGGCGTGGCGGTGGAAGATTTCGAGGATCACCATGGTGCGGTCCATCACCTCGCAGCCGGTTTCCTTTTCCAGGTTGCGCGCCTGCGAGGGGGAGATTTCGTGGTCCACGAAGAGGGCTTCGATGCGGCCGGCCGCCGGGTCG
>CAZGQB010000265.1:0-3617 GCA_964527055.1 uncultured Sulfuritalea sp. | reverse complement strand
CCCATCCAGCGCCATCGCCAAGCGCATCGCCAGCGTGCCGACCACGCAGGTGCGCGGCGACCTGCGCCTGAATCTCGGCGTGCGCTACCAGGGACTCTGATCATGACGCTCAATCCCCGCCACGAAGAAGCCTTTTTCTACCTGCTCGCCGCCATCGGCGGCCTGGTATCGGCCGCCGGCATCGGCGCCGCGCTCTACATGGAGCACTCCGGCCACGTCGTGACTGGCATGAACAACCAGATCGTCTGGGGCCTGCCGCACGTCTTCGCCATCTTCCTGATCGTCGCCGCCTCCGGGGTGCTCAACGTCGCCTCGATGGGCTCGGTGTTCGGCCGCACGCTGTACAAGCCGCGCGCGCCGCTCTCCGGCCTGCTGGCGCTGGCCATGATCAGCGGCGGCCTGGCGGTGATCATGCTCGACCTCGGCCGTGCCGACCGCATCATCGTCGCCGCGACGCACTTCAACCCGACTTCGGTATTCGGCTGGAACGTGATCCTCTACCCGGTGTTCTACGGTGTCGTCGCGGTCTATCTGTGGACCATGATGGAACGGCGCATGTATCCCTGGATGAAAGTAGCCGGCTTCGCCACCTTCATCTGGCGCATCGTGCTGACCACCGGCACCGGTTCCATCTTCGCCTTCCTCGTCGTGCGCCAGGCCTATGGCACCGCGCTGTTGGCGCCGATGTTCATCATCATGTCCTTCTGCTGGGGGCTGGCCGTGTTCCTCGTGGTGCAATCGACCATGTACGCCTGGAATGGCCTGACGCTGCCGCCGCTGGTCCTGCAGCGCATGAAGAACCTGCTCGCCACCTTCGTCGCCGCGGTGCTGTACTTCACCATCGTGCTGCACCTGGTGAATGCCTATTTCGCGAAGAACATCGCCTTCGAATATTTCATCCTGTTCGACAGCGAGTTCGCCGGCATGTTCTGGATCGGCCAGATCCTGGTCGGCACCCTGCTGCCGCTGGCGCTACTGTTCAACCCCGCCACCGCGGCGAAGTCCCTCTGGGTCAATGTCGCGGCCCTGCTGGTGGTGGTCGGCGCCTACTTCCAGCTCTATGTCTTCATCATCGGCGGGCAGGCCTTCCCGCTCGACATGTTCCCCGGCTACGACGTCAGGAGCAGCTTCATGGACGGCGCCGTCGATCACTACGCGGCCTCCCTCCCGGAAGTCCTCCTCGCACTGGGCGGCCTCGGCATCGCCTTCACCATGACCACCATCGGCGTGCGCATCCTGCACTTCCTGCCGCAGGACGACCTCGCCGAACTCGAAGCCGCCGCCAGCGCGACCGACTGAGACGGCGCCCGGCGCGCATGCATCGCTTCCTGATCTCGGCCGCCCACAAGTCTTCGGGCAAGACCACCGTCAGCATCGGCCTTGCCGCCGCGCTGAGTTCCGGAGTACACGGCCTGCCGCCGCGTTCCGTGCAGACCTTCAAGAAGGGCCCCGACTACATCGATCCGCTGTGGCTTTCGGTTGCCGCCGGCCGCCCCTGCTACAACCTGGATTTCTTTCTCTCGCCCGATGGCGAACTGCGCGACCAGTTTGCCCGTCACGGCCACGACGCCGAGGTCTGCCTGGTCGAAGGCAACAAGGGCCTCTACGACGGGCTCGACCTGGCAGGCTCGAACAGCAACGCGGCGCTGGCGCGCCTGCTCGACCTGCCCGTGGTACTGGTGCTCGACGCGCGCGGCATGACGCGCGGCATCGCGCCGCTGATCCTCGGCTACCAGGCCTTCGACCGCAACATCCGCATCGCCGGGGTGATCCTCAACCGCCTCGGCGGCCGCCGCCACGAAGCCAAGCTACGCGCCGTGATCGAGCACTACACCGACGTGCCGGTGATCGGCGCGGTGCAGGAAGACGCCGAGCTGGCCCTGGTCGAGCGCCACCTGGGCCTGATGCCGGTGAACGAAACCGCCGAGGCCGGGCGCCACATCGCCGCCATCGGTCAGCGCATCGCCGACCAGGTCGACCTGGGACGACTGCTGGCCATCAGCCATACCGAGCGGCCCCTGTTGCCGCCGGCGCCGCGACAGCAGAGCCGGGACGCGCCGGTGCGCATCGCCATCGCGCGCGACGCCGCCTTCGGCTTCTATTACGCCGACGACCTCGACGCGCTCGCCGCGGCCGGCGCGCAAGCCGTGTTCTTCGACACGCTGAAGGATCCGCAACTGCCCGCCTGCGACGGCCTGCTGATCGGCGGCGGCTTTCCCGAGTGCTTCCTCGACGGACTCGAAGCCAACGCCAGCCTGCGCGCGGACATTCGCCGTGCCATCGAAGCCGGGCTGCCGGCCTACGCCGAATGCGGCGGCCTGATGTACCTCGCGCGCGGCATCGAATGGAAAGGCAGGCGGGCCGCCATGGTCGGCGCGATCCCCGGCGACATCACGATGCACGCCAAACCGGTCGGGCGCGGCTACGTGATCCTCGAAGCCGGCGCCGAACACCCCTGGCGCGGCACAGACAAGACCCTCGCCGGGGCCGCGCTGCACGCCCACGAGTTCCACTATTCCAGCCTGAACAGGCTGCCGGCAGACACGCGCTATGCCTATGCCGTGCGTCGCGGCCATGGCATCGACGGCGCGCACGACGGCATCCTGCTGTACCGCCTGCTGGCCTCCTACACCCACTTGCGGGCGACCGCCGGTTGCGACTGGCCGGCAAAGTTCGTGCACTACGTCCGCACCTCCCGGAGCATCCAAACCAAGGAATCCATTCCATGTTCACCCTGACCCCGAGCGCCGCCGAGCAGATCGCCAGAGCCGCTGCCGAACGAGCCGACCACCCGACCCTGCTGCGCGTGGCTGCCAAGCACGACGAAAGCGATGGCGAGCTGGTCTACGGCATGGGCTTCGACGACGAGCGCGAGGACGACCTGGTCATCGACGGCGGCGGCATCACCGTGCTGATCTCGCCGCGCAGCCAGTCCCTGCTCGAAAACACCACGCTGGACTTCAGCGAAGTCCAGCCCGGCGAATTCCAGTTCATATTCCGTGGCGGCTGCGTCAGTCCGGAGCCGAAAAAAGGCTGCGGAAGTTGCGGCGGCGGTTGCTCCTGATGAACACAAGCAAAACCGGCATGAACGACTCCCCCTCCCATCCGCTGCGCGGCCCACGGCTGGCTTTGCACAGGCAGCCGGCGGCGCACCGCGTGCGGTGCGAAACCCCGCCCCTCCCTCCCGGAGGAGGAGGCCAATTTGCTCGCCTAGCGCGGACATATTGACAGCCGTCGGGTATATTTCGCGTCCATGAAACCAACTCCCGCACAACCCGGCTGGGTCTACCTGGTCGGCGCCGGCCCCGGCGATCCCGAACTGCTGACCCTGCGGGGCAAGGAGTGTTTGGAACAGGCGGATGTCGTGTTGTATGACTACCTCGCAAATGAAGCGCTCCTGCAGCATATGTCCCTCAAGGCTGAACGGCTGTATGTCGGTCGGCGCGGGCGGGGCCAGTATCGTGATCAATCAGACATTAACCGGCTGTTGATCGATCATGCCCGGGCGGGAAGACGTGTGGTCAGACTGAAGGGCGGGGACCCGTTCGTGTTCGGGCGGGGTGGGGAAGAGGCTGAGGCGGTTGCCGCCGCCGGCCTTAAATTTGAAGTTGTTCCCG
>CAZGQB010000264.1:0-3618 GCA_964527055.1 uncultured Sulfuritalea sp. | reverse complement strand
TGAGGTTCCGCCGAAGGGCCACGCGGATGTCTGACGGGCACGCCGTGGGTCGGGTCGGCGCCGCGCTCGTCGCGCTGGTCCTGGTCGTCCTGCTCGGAGGGTGTGGATCGACCGATCGGCCGGGCGCATCGCCGAGCGCGACCACTGCGGCACTCACCGGTGCCCGGCTCGAGGCGCTCCTGCTCACCGAGGCGGACCTACCCGCCGGGGTCGCGGCGGCACGGGTCGAGGAGACCGGTGGGGACCCGCCGCCGCCGCCCGATGCCGGCCAGAGCTTCTGCGGGCAGGGGCCACCCACCGAAGGGTTCGTGCCGTCGGCGAACGCCGTGGTCCAGTTCGCGTCGAACGACCCGAGCCTCGAAGGCAACGGCCCCAGCTCATGGATCGTCGAGGGGCTCACTGCCCACCCGCCGGGCGAGGCCGAAGCGGTGATGGCCGCCTACCGCGAGGCGCTTGCGGGCTGCCCGACCGAGACCTCGCTGGACTCGACGGCCACCGGCAGCCAGACCACCCTGCCCGTCGACGCCGTCGGCGACGACCACCTCGCGTTCACCGTGATCCTCGCCGACCCCGCTTTCGGGATCGAGTTCGCGTCGGACTTCGTCCTCGTCCGCAACGGCGATCTGCTGACCACCCTCGTCACCAGCGGGGTCGACCACGACACCACACGCGCCATCGTGTCCGCCACCCAGACGCGGATCGACGCCTCGGACGGTTGAGCGGCACCGAAGGATCGGTCACCCGTGGCCGACGCCGGAGGGCCAGCGGCGGTCGAGCTCGGCCTCCAGGTCGTCGTAGCGCTCGAGGGCGTCGTCGTTCCGCCACCGCTCCCAGCGGGCGATCACCACCCAACCGAATGCCACCAGCAGGTACCCCGGCCGACCTTCCACGCTGGCGACCACACAGGCCACCGCGCCCATGCCCAGCGCCAGCCCTCGTGTCCACCGTGCCGACCCGTTCCCGTTGCTGCTCCAGCCGCACGCGGATCGCCGCGTCCGTGTCACGGGTGGCGGGCAGCGACCCGACCCGCAGGATGCGGCGATAGTCCTCCTCCGTGCGGGGAGCCGGCAGGTGGTCCGGCGCAGGGCGTACGTAGCTGACGTAGTCCATGGCCAGCAGGGACAAGGCGCTGAACAGCGCGATGAACGTGAGATCACCGACGGCAGCGGCACCGACCAGGGCGAGCACGCTCACGTCCGACCCGAGCGAGCGGCCAGCTCGGCTTCGATCCGGTCGTAGCGGCGCAGGACCCGACGGTGGTGAGAGACCATCAGAGGAACCAGGGCCAGCCCGATGGCACCGAAGGCGGCCGTGACGGGGTCGTCCCCGCGGACGCCGGCGATGAGGAGGCCGACCAGCACAGCGACGTAGAGGGTGACCATCAGCGTTCGGAGCACGGCGCCTCCCCGCTCCCGCTGGCTCCGTCGGCGGTCGAGGAGTCGCTGCGTCCACTCATCGAGCGAGGTGTCGTCGGGGAGCGTTCCGGTCCGCAGGACGCGCTCGACATCGGCCCGAGCCGAGTCGGACCCGAACCCCATGGCATCGCAGTCCCGCTCGCGAGACCCGGCCACGACCACCCCCCAGATGACCGTGCCGACCACGAGGTAGATCACGGCCATCCTGACGCTTTCTGGCCTCGGCCCCCACAGGTAGCTGCCGACGGCGTACAGCGTGGCGATGAGCACGCCGACGGCCCATGGGGGAAGGCGCTCGATCCCATCCCACCACCGCTCCACGGGCTCCATGGTGCCAACGCCGGCGTTCGGCCGCCGCCGAGAATGGCGAGAGGCCCCCGGAGGGGCCTCTGACCTCGGTGCTGGTGGGGCTAGCTGGATTCGAACCAGCGACCTCATCCTTATCAGGGATGCGCTCTAACCGACTGAGCTATAGCCCCGTGGGAACGGGTGAGGGTACCACCGGTCACTCGGCCTGAGCACCCTGAGATCCGTCGGCGCCGGCGTCGGCGACCAGTGGCTCGATGACGGTGAGGCGGATGCCGCCCACCACGTCGCTGATCAGGTTGAACAGCAGCGCGAGCAGCACGGCCAGGATGGTGAAGGCGATGACCATGCCGCCGCCGAAGACGAAGAACCCCCGGAACAGGTCGGTGCCGACCAGGCGGAAATCCTCGAAGCCGATGTCGACGAGGAAGCTCTCGATGTTGTCGGTCGACCCGGCGCCGATGGCCGCCGACCACAGGAGCACCGCCGCCACGAGGAACATGGCGAAGACGCACACGTTGAAGAAGAACGCCAGCTTGAGGACCGACAGGGGGTCCACGCGCCGGATGACCCGGCGCACCCGGCGGGCGGGGACCCGGCCATGGCCGCGCACCCGCACGCTGACCTCGTCGCCCCGATAGGGCGTCGGGCGGGACCCGTCCGTGGCCGTCGCCTCGTCCGCGGCGAAGTGGGGGCGATCGGGGAGCTCCACGAGGGGTGCCATCTCGGCGGCCTCGGCCTCGAGCTCGGCGTCGAGCTCGTCGCCCAGCGGGCGGCCGTCCACGTCGGTGTCGGGGTCGGCCCCCTCCTCGTCGGCCTGAAGCTCGGCCGCCGGGTCGGGCTCGTCGTCGAGCTCGACCACGAGGGTGTCCCCGGCGGGGCCCTCGTCGCCGGCGGCGTCCTCGACGTCCACGTCGTCAGCGCCGTCGGCGTCGTCCGCGAGTGGCTCGTCCGACCCGTCGTCGGGCGCGTCTCCGCCTACGGGAGTCCGGGCGGTCGACACAGTTCGAAGTGTATGGGATCGCTCTCGGGCAGCGGAAAGCAGAGCCCGGCCTCGGCCGCCACCGAGCGCAGCGGCGCCACGAACCACGACGGCACGTCGATGGCCAGGCCGCGCTCGTGCATCGAGGTCCCCGGACGGGCGACGGGGTACGGGTTGGTGTCCCGGTGGTCCCAGAGCCACTGCTGTTGGGCGGGGCTGCGCCAGCCCGAGGTGATGGGCACCGGCTGACCGAGTAACGCCTCCGCTCGAGCGATGGCGGCCTGCATCGCCGGGGTGAGGCCTTCGATGCCGCCGACGCCCGGCGGCGGGGTGAGGCGCTCGGCGGCGGCCACGGCGTGGCGGCCCCGGACGGCCACCTCGACCCGGATCCTGGGGCCGGCCTCGGCGTAGGCCACCACCTCGGCGTCGTTGTCCGCGGCGACGGTTCGAGCCTCGTCCTCGCCCCGGGCCGCGCCGGCCAACGCGGCGGCGTCGGCCGCCGCGCGGGCCTGGGCCGCGGCGACGGCCCGCTGGGCCAGTCCCCCGGTGGCCACCATCACGGCGACGGCGAGCGCCAGGGCGACCAGCACCAGCGGCAGGGCCTGGCCCCGCTCGTGCGGGTCGCTTCGATGAACGTGGACGGGCGGCGGCGACGGGTGGCGCGACATGGGGCTTCCCCTCAGGAGACGGTTCGGAGGGGAAGTCGGTTCGAACTCGACGCATTGGCCGTCGGATTCCGACAGCTACTGCGTCGAGTTCAGGGTGTGAAGCGGGTGCGGAGGTGCGGAGGGGTGCGCCGGCGCCTACGAGGCGTCGTCGGCCTCTTCCTGCTCCTGCACGAGGGCCACGGCGGCCACGGACTCGTCGGGGCCGACCTTCATGACGTTGACGCCGGAGGCGTCGCGGCCCTGGGCC
>CAZGQB010000263.1:0-3629 GCA_964527055.1 uncultured Sulfuritalea sp. | reverse complement strand
CGATCGCGGCGGCGGCATGGTCCTGGGTCGAGAAGATGTTGCACGAGGCCCAGCGTACTTCTGCGCCGAGCGCGGTCAGCGTCTCGATCAGCACCGCGGTCTGGATCGTCATGTGCAAGCTGCCGGTGATGCGCGCGCCCTTCAGCGGCTGGGCCCCGGCGAATTCCTCGCGGATGGCCATGAGGCCGGGCATCTCGGTTTCGGCGATGCGGATTTCCTTGCGGCCCCAGTCGGCCAGGGCAAGGTCGGCGATTGCGTAGTCTTTTTGTTCAGTCACTGCGTTCATGATGGCTCCTTGAACTGTGACCGGGAGGGTGGCGAACTCACCCTTGCCCGGTACGGGTTGGGTGAGCGCAGTTTGAAAATGGTCCGAGCCTGGGGGGCATCTGGAACTACCCTTGCAGCGCTCCTCGGAAGCTTGGCATTATATCCGTTTCGCGGAATTGCGTTGCGCACCGCGACAATCCCCTTTATAATCGCCTTCCTCTGACGCGGGGTGGAGCAGTCTGGCAGCTCGTCGGGCTCATAACCCGAAGGTCGCAGGTTCAAATCCTGCCCCCGCAACCAATAAAGACAAGGGCTTGGCTTCGGCTAGGCCCTTTGTCTTTGTGCTCGGCGTTGCGCCCGGACAGCATTCGTTAATGACTAACGCCGATCGATTGCTGACTGGTCCCCACCCCGGTCAGCAACTCTTTCTCCTTGCAGACAAATCTGAAGATGGCCGAAAAGATGCCCTGCGGATCGATGGGTGTCCAGGGTACGTAGCCGCCGGTGGCGGTGGAGACAATGTGGCCGCCGGCCATCGGCTCGGAATGCGAGGTCACGGCCAGCGTCCGGCTTTGTTTTCCTGCGCAATCGATCTCGTCTTCCATCGTCGCGGACTGGAAGGGGGCGCCGGACAGGGTTCTGACGGTTGCGTAATCGAACAGGGTGGAAACGACGACCACGTTGCCTTCGCGTTTGATCGATGCGGGATCGACATAGACTGTGACTTCCCCTGCGCCGACGGAAACAAGCCTGACCCACTCGGCCTGGGCGAGTGTCGGGCATAGGAGGGCGACGAGGAACAGGAAGCTTTTCATGCCGGAATTCTATTGTCCTGCCGAAAATATTACACGCGCGCCGCCTGTCGCTGCGGCGGGACTGTCCGCGCCGCCGGCACGGGCTGTTGCGCGCGACTGCAGCCGGGTGCCTGCCGTGTCGCCAGCGCCGACTTTTCAACGGGTCGGCAACGGCCGTGGCCGATCTCCGGGTCCGGCTATCCTCAGGCTACAGCCCGCGTTGCCAGGGCGGACGTAATGACGCGGATTCCGGAGCTGCAATGGCTGTGCGGATCTCGGCAAGCAGGCGCTGCTTTTCGGCACCCAGGCTGCCTTTCAGCACCAGACGATTGGAGACGTGGTCGCTGCGGAACACCGTGCGCCTGAGTTCCAGCGCGGAGACAAAGGTTGCCATTTCCACGAACAGATCATGCTGGCTGCACGGTTGCCATTCCGGGAACCCGGCGCGAAAGCGTTGTTCGCCCTGCGGAAAACTCACCACCAGCGTGGCCAGGTATTCGGGCTGAGTGGCATTGGCCAGGCGCGCGGAATTTTCGGCATGCTGCCTTGACAGGGTCTTGCCGCCGAGCCCGTTGAGGATCATCACCGAACGCCGGATGCCGGCCTGCTGCAGCTTGCCGAGGGCGTCGCAGGTGGTGGCGAAAGTCTCGCCCTTGTTTACCTTCGCCAGCACCTCGTCGTCGCCCGACTCGGCGCCGACATAGGCCATGGCGAGGCCGGCCGCCGCAAGTTCCTTGAGTTCGTCGACGGATTTCCTGCGCAGGTTGCGCGGCAGGCAATAGCTGGAGACGCGGCGCACCGCCGGCAAATGCTCGCGGACCGCGGCGAGGACTTCCAGCAGACGCCGGGTGGGCAGGACCAGGGCATCGCCATCGGCGAGAAACACGCGGCGGATGCCGTCGCCGAATCGTTCGCCGCAGCGACGCAGGGTCTCCAGGGTTTCCGCCGCATCGCGGGCGCGGAATTTCTTCTGCGGTGCGGTGTACATTTCGCAGAAGCTGCAGTGGTTCCACGAGCAGCCGTCGGTGACCGGCAGGATCAGCGAGTCCGCCTCGCTGGGCGGGCGGAAAACGGGATCGACGTAGCGGATCGGGAAGGCGGGATGCATGGGGGGATCGGCGGGGCGAGAAGCGGATTCTGCTGGAACGCTCTTTTCGTCAGCGCGCTGCGGCGGCGGGCCGGGCGCGCAGGCGTGCCAGCTTTTCCTTGATGTCGGCCATCGCCGCGGCTGCGGCCTTTTCGCCCTCGAGCACGGCGCGGTGGCGGTCTTCGAGGTTGGTGGCCGACAGTTCTCCTGTAGCAGGACGAATCACAATATCAGCCTCGGCCAACTCGTGGCGGCTGATAGATTGGCCCATGATCGCAAGTGTTTGCAGCAGCATGTCTAAGCTGTTGCCGGTCCGGCCGTCGCGCGGCTTGGCGGAAATATCGACTGCGATGACCAGGTCGGCGCCGAGCTTGCGCGCAGCGCGCGCCGGAACCGGACTGACCAGACCACCATCAACGTATTCGCGGCCATTGATGACGACTGGCAGAAAAACTCCCGGCACCGCCGCCGAAGCTTGTACTGCCAATCCAGTGTTGCCGGTACGGAACAGGGTTGGTTCCCCGCTGTTGATGTCGGTGGCCATCACGCCAATGTTGCGCTTGAGCTTTTCCAGAGGGCGATTGAGCACGGTGTCATTGACGAAGTTGCGCAGCGGCTCGCCCTTCAGCGGGCCGCGTAGGGACACGTTCCAGTCGAAAACCTGCCCCTTGTCCATGTCGAGGGCGGCCTTCTGCAGTTCGAAGCCGTTAAGGCCAGAGGCATACAGGGCGCCGACCACGGCACCGGCGCTGGTGCCGACCACGATGTCGGGAATGATGCCCTGGGCTTCCAGTGCCTTGATCACGCCGATGTGCGCAAAACCGCGCGCTGCACCACTGCCCAGTGCAAGGCCGACCTTGACGGACGCGGGCGCCGGGGGCGGCGTCGGCTTTTCTGCCAGTAAGCCGCAGCCAGCAAGTACTGCGCTGGCAAGCAAGGCCAGCAGGAAGCGGCTAGCAGCGGCCATGGCATCCGTAAATCATGGGCGCCACACCCGGTTCAGGGGTTTCTGGCGGAAGCCTAGCTCGACGCGCCCGGCTTGCGACCAGGGCTCTTCGGCGGTATGTAGCCCGCCACGCGGCAGAGCACGGCTTCCACCTTGGCGCCGTCGCTGCCGAAGCGGGTCACGCTGCACTTGGAGATCTCGCCGCGCGCCGACAGGTCGGAAATCGAGCGGCGCACCTTGGCCAGCGAGAGGCCCGTCGCCGCCGCGATTTCCGAATCGAAGCGCTGGCCGTTGTTTTTCAGGTACTGCATGATTTCCTGCATGTCGAGTGCTCCGCTTGATGGTGAAATCATCGAATCCACCGCCTCCGTTGATCAAAACTAAAACCGGGTGCCTGCCTGCAAAAGCCGCGGAACCGGTGCTCCGCCACTTTCCGCCTGCCACCCCGCGAATTGCTGGTGGGCCCAGCGAGACTCGAACTCGCAACCAAAGGATTATGAGTCCTCTGCTCTAACCATTGAGCTACAGGCCCTGC
>CAZGQB010000262.1:0-3631 GCA_964527055.1 uncultured Sulfuritalea sp. | reverse complement strand
TATTCGGCGCAGGGCGCCCTGCTCGCCAAGATCTGCCACCGCTGACCATGCCGACGCCCCGCCCGCCCGCGCTGCAAGACGGAGACCTGCTGGCCGCGGTGGACATCGGCTCGAACAGCTTCCACATGGTGGTCGCGCGTTACCTGCTCGGCCAGTTGCGCATCGTCGATCGCATCAAGGAACACGTGCGCCTCGCCGAAGGCCTTGACGGCAGCGGCGGCCTGGGCGAAGAAGCGCTGGAGCGCGCACTCGATTGCCTTTCGCGCTTCGGCCAGCGCCTGGCCACCATCCCGCCTTCGCGCGTGCGCGCCATCGCCACCAATACGGTGCGCCAGTTGCGCCTGCCGCAGCATTTCCTGGTGCCGGCGGAAGCCGCGCTGGGCCACAACATCGAAGTCGTCGCCGGCCGCGAAGAAGCGCGACTGATCTACCTCGGCGTCGCGCACGGACATCCGCCGCGCGGCAAGCGCCGGCTGGTGATGGACATCGGCGGCGGTTCGACCGAATTCATCATCGGCGCCGATTTCACCCCGCTGGAACGCGAAAGCCTGCAAATGGGCTGCATCGCTACCACGCGCCGCTTCTTCGCCGACGGCAAACTGTCGAAGAAGCGCTGGAAGGAAGCGCAGACCGAAATCACCGCCGAGTTCCAGCAGTTCGCGGTCGGTTACCGCAGCCTCGGCTGGCAGGAAGCCTACGGCTCTTCGGGCACGATCAAGGCCATCGGCGAGATCGCGAGCGCGATGAAACTCACGCGCGGCGCCGTCACCGACACGGCGCTTGCCAGCATCCGCGACCAGCTCCTCGAATTCGATCGCATCGAGGACATCAAGTTGCCGGGCCTGTCGGCCGACCGTCGCCCCGTCATCGCCGGCGGTTTGCTGATCCTCGATGCCGCCTTCGCCGAACTCGGGCTCAAGCGCATGCAAGTCAGCGAGAACGCCCTGCGCGAAGGCGTGCTGTACGACATCATCGGCCGCGGCGGCGACAGCGACCCCCGCGAAGCCTCGGTGCAGGCGCTGTGCGAACGCTACGGCGTGGACGTGGAACAGGCGAAACGGGTGGAAGCGACCGCGCTGGATCTCTTCGACCAGGTAGCGGAGGCGTGGCAGCTGGACGAAGACGAACGCAAGCTGCTGCGCTGGGCCGCGCGCCTGCACGAGATCGGCTTGGTCATCGCCCACAGCCAGCACCACCAGCACGGCGCCTACCTGCTGGAACATTCCGACATCGCCGGCTTTTCCGCTACCGAGCAGCAGTTCGTCGCCGCCCTCGTGCGCAACCAGCGCCGCGGCCTGCACCTGAAGAGCATCCAGGGCCTGCCCGACCGTCTCGCCGACTCGGCCCTGCGTTGTTCGATGCTGCTGCGCCTGTCGGTGCTGCTGCACCGCAGCCACGACACCGAACCGACGCCGAAACTGAAACTCGAGATCGAGGACGGCCTGATACTGCGCCTGTCCGGTGCCTGGCTGCGCGAACATCCGCTGACCGAATCCGACCTGGACAACGAGATCGCCTACCTCGACGAAGCCGGCGTCAAGCTGGGCGTGCTGACCGATTGAGGCGGCATTCGTTGGGCCCGGCCTCGCGGTTCCCGCGCAGGCTTCGGGCACCGACTTGACGGCCCTGCCCTTCAGGGCGTCAACGTTCGGCAGCTCGCCGTCCAATTCGGCATGCCGCGGTCGAAAGAAGTTTCGAATATCGCGGCGAAGCCCATGCACGCATGACCGATCCGCTGTCAACCTGCGGCGTCTTGCGTGCAATCGACCCCGAACTTCGCCCGCCGGCACGAACCATCCGCCGGCATCCCCTCAGAAATTTATGGCGGCGAATTCGCCGTGATAAGACATATCACCGTCCCCACGCCGTATAACGCCGTTAACGCTGCTTTCCAGGCGCGCAGCGATCCCAAGCCAAGACGGTGATTTTCAACGATTTCGTGCCTTGACGGACCGCGCAAGCGGACCCACCATACGGTCTTACACCCCACTTTGGGGTCTAATAGTAGTTAGGCGCCACTTGCCATGAGCCGCGCAACTCTGATCGCGCTTGGAGTACTGCTTCTCTCGCTCTGCGCCTCCGCAGTGGCGACGTTAATGGGGGCTCGCTCCGCCGCTGTATGGCTTGGAGCCCCTGCGCTGATCATGTCGGGCTGGGCTGCGGTGGGCCACCTCATCACGCTGGACGACGATGCGCCAGGCGGCTGGTCTAATCCAGACAACTCCTCAAAGATCTGGCGTAGGTCGCTTGGAGAGCTTGTAGTTAAGGCCTGCATTTTCGCGGCCGTGCTTTTCGTTGTGGTTTTCTGGCCACTGGAGAGTCGTGGCGCCTAACTACTCATTCAAGCGGACAGCCGGGTGTAGACTTGGCACATCCCACGGTTCGCGGCCGGCTGCCGCTTAATTCAAGTGTTAGGCCCGTATGGCGCGTGATCTGTACTGTTGGCGATGCGACATGGTGATTCCTATGCTGGAGGATCGTGAGTGGGAGATTGTTTTCCCATTGCTTCGCAATAGCATTTCCGAGTTGCAGCGGCATCGACAGGAGCACGACCTGCCTCTCGCGGAAGCCAAAGACAAGGTGTTCGGTCAGGCTGTGCTGGAAAAATATCGAGAGCTGACGGGATTCGAAGAGACAAACATCAACGCCGTCTGGCACCATCACGTCAGTATCTATGGGCCTCCGTGTGCTGCTTGCGGCAAGCCTCTGCGGACACCACGGGCAAAATTGTGCGCCGCATGCGGCACGGCGCGGGCCTAACCATTCATTCAAGCCGACGCCTTCGGCGCGGCTCAATTCAACCGTTAGACGTCATGGTTTTTGCTCTCGCAACCGACGAGCGCACGCTCTTTGTCTTTGCTTCACAGCAACAGGCTATCTCGCACTGTGAGGGCATTGACGTAGAGGACGGCGTCTGGCGCTTCTGGGACCAGCATGGTGCTCCCTTGCACGCGCAGTTCTCGCAACCCAACCATCGCTCGGGCTTCTCCGTAGGCAATGGCATCTACCATTTGGTGCCCAACGCAGATGGGGAGCGCTTGGCTGTTGCGCTGGCGAGAGTGGCGCAGCTGGAGACAAACGAGTTCTTCAGTTCGTTGTCGCGGGTCCAGGAGCACCTCGCGCTGGCACGCCATGACGTCTAACTACTCATTCAAGCGGACAGCCGGGTGTAGACTTGGAGCGTACAACCGTTCGCGGCCGGCTGCCGCTTAATTCAAGTGTTAGGGCGCATGACCAGCATCACCGAAGACTGGCCAGATGATGCGGATGGCGGCGTGTTTCGCCGCCTTTTCGAGCATGGCTTTGACTTCTCCAAGCCTCAGTCTGTCGACTACAACGTCGACTTCTACAGCTGGCCGCCCTCCCCGGGTGCCATTGAGCTTCTGGAGTCGCTCTACGGCCCCGTTACGCTCTATGCTCCGGACGAGCATGGGAACGGCTACATCCAGTTCCAGGTACTCGCACCTGTTACCTATGAAGGCGTGACTTCCATACAGCGCAAGGTGAGCATTGCCATGGAGCCGTATGGCGGTGTTTGCGAGTCATGGGGAGTCATGCAAGATGCGCCCTAACAAGTCATGTATGGACTCCCCCTGCAAGTAGCGCAGCTGTAGTTCTCTGATCATCGGAA
>CAZGQB010000261.1:0-3634 GCA_964527055.1 uncultured Sulfuritalea sp. | reverse complement strand
AGGTGCTAGAAAGCAGTCTGCTGATCGCCGCCGAAACCCTGGTGCAGGCCGGCATTCCGATGAAGAAGGCCATCCAGCATGTGCGTGCGGCACGGGCCGAACGCTATGCCTCGCTGCGGGATTTCTACGCGATGCCGAAAAAGTAGATCGCCGCTGTCCCGACTTAAGCGCGATTTAAGCGCAACCCTCCATGATCCGTTCCACATCATTTCATGGAGACTCCCATGCGCCGCGCGCTCATCATTGCAGCACTACTGTTCACCGCCACCGCCCAGGCCGAAACCCCGCGCGACTTCCTGACGCGCTTCGAGAAGGAAGCCGGAACCCCCGCTTCCGCCGAACGCGGCGCGCGCTTCTTCGCCAGCAAACAGGGAGGGGAATGGAGTTGCACTTCCTGCCACACCGGGACGCCGACGCAGGCCGGCCGCCACGCCAAAACCGACAAGCCGATCACGCCGCTGGCGCCGGCGGCCAATGCCGAGCGCTTCACCGATGCCGCCAAAGTGGACAAGTGGTTCCGCCGCAACTGCAACGACACCCTCAATCGGCTCTGCAGCACCCAGGAAAAGGCCGACGTCATGGCCTGGCTGCTGGCCCTCAAGTAACAAGGGAACCATGATGAAAAACCTGCTCCCCGCCGCGCTGCTGCTGGTCGCGCTGTCGGCCCAGGCCGACAGCTACCGCCTGCCGAAAAACCCCGCCTTCGAGGAAGAATGCGCCTCCTGCCACATGGCATTCCCGCCGCAGATGCTGCACGCCGATTCCTGGCGCGCCATGATGGGCGATTTGCCGCGCCACTTCGGCAGCGACGCCAGCCTGGATGAAAAGCGCCGTGTCGCCATCACCGACTTTCTGGTCGCCAACGCCAATGGACGCAAGACCGGCACTACGCGCGATGCCGCCGGCAAGCCGCTGTTGCGCATCACCGAAACCGAGCGCTTCAAACGCAAGCATCGCGAGATTGCCGCCGCAACCTTCCAGCGCGCCTCGATCAAGAGCCCGGCCAACTGCACGGCATGCCACCGCCAGGCGGCTGCGGGCGACTACAGCGAACGCTCGATCAACATTCCCAAGTGAGGACAACCATGCAAATCCAAGCCAGGCCCATCCGCGTCTGGGACCTGCCGACGCGCATTTTCCACTGGTCACTGGCGACCAGCTTCGTGGTCGCCTTCGTCACCGCGGAATCCGAGAAGCTGCGCGACATCCACGTCCTGGCCGGCTACGGCATGGCCGGCCTGATCGCCTTTCGCATCCTGTGGGGCTTCATCGGCGGCGGCCATTCGCGCTTCGCCGATTTCCTGCCGACACCGGCGAAGCTTATCGGCTACCTGAAGTCGCTGCTGGCCGGAAAACCGCAGCACCATGTCGGCCACAATCCGGCCGGCGCGGTGGCGATCTTCCTCCTGCTCGGCTTCGGCATCACCGCCGCCGCCAGCGGCTATGCCACCTACAACGATTTCGGCGGGCATTTCATGGAAGAACTGCACGAGGCCACCGCCAATGGCATGATGGCGCTGGTCGCGATCCACCTGGCCGGCGTGGTCGTCAGCAGCTGGCTGCACGGGGAGAACCTGGTCAAGGCGATGATCACGGGCCGCAAGCACATCCGCAATGAGAATCCTGCTGGTTGAAGACGATGCACTGCTCGGCGACGCGCTGCAGGCCGGCCTGAAACAGGCCGGCCACGCCGTCGACTGGACGCGTGACGGCGTCGGCGCGGACACCGCGCTCGCCACGGAGGACTATGCCGCCGTGGTGCTCGACCTCGGCCTGCCGCGCAAGGACGGGCTGACGGTGTTGCGCAACTTGCGCGCAAGAAAGCAGGCGCTGCCGGTGTTGATCCTCACCGCGCGCGACACCGTCGATGACCGCATCAAGGGCCTCGACGCCGGCGCCGACGACTACCTGGTCAAGCCCTGCGACCTCGGCGAACTGAATGCCCGGCTGCGCGCGCTGCTGCGCCGCGCCGGCGGCCAGCCGGCGCCGGTGCTGGCGGCGTCCGGCATCACGCTCGATCCGTCGACGCACGCCGTCGCCTATCGCGGCAAGCCAGTCGAGCTCGCGGCCAAGGAATATGCCCTGCTCCTGGCGCTGATGCAGCAACCCGGCCGGGCCCTTTCCCGCGCCCAGCTGGAGCAGCACCTGTATGCCTGGGGCGATGAAATCGGCAGCAATGCCGTCGAGGTCTACATCCACCACCTGCGGCGCAAGCTCGACGCCGAAGCGATCCGCACCCTGCGCGGCATCGGCTACGTCATCGCGAAGGATGCGGCGGCGTGAAATCCCTGCGCCTGCGCCTGGTGCTGCTGACCACGACCGCCGTCGCCGTGGTATGGCTGCTCACCGCCTTCTTCACCTGGCGCTCGGCCCTGCACGAGATCGAAGAGCTGCTGCTCCATCCGCCGGCGACGGCCAGGCACATGCAGAAGGAGCGTGCGGAACTGGCCGGCGAGATCGCCGAGCACCTGCTGCTGCCGATGCTTTACGCCCTGCCCGGCCTGGCGCTGGTGCTGGTGATCGCGGTCGGCTTTTCCCTGCGTCCGTTGCGGCGGCTGACAAGCGATATCGCCGCACGGGCACCGGACCGGCTGACACCGATCGCCGACACCGACACGCCGCGCGAGATCGTGCCGCTGATCCGGCGGCTCAACGCGCTGTTCGCCGAAATCGAGCGCGCGCTGGAGAACGAGCGCCGCTTCACCGCCGACGCCTCGCACGAGCTGCGCACGCCGCTGGCCGCGCTCAGGGCCCAGGCCCAGGTTGCGCTGGCCGCCACCGACGGCGCCCAACGCCGGCATGCGCTGGAACAGATCATCCTTGGCTGCGACCGTGCCACGCACCTCGTGGCCCAGTTGCTGACCCTGGCGCGGCTCGATGCCGGCACGCCGCACACGATGCAGGATCTGGCCCTGCGCCGGGTTGCCGAGGAAGTCCTGGCCATGAGCGCCGGCGACGCCATCGCGCGCCACTGCGACCTGGTGCTGCGCGACGGCGACGCCCGGGTGCGCGGCGACGCGCTGCTGCTGGAAGTGCTGCTGCGCAACCTGGTGGACAACAGCTTGCGCCACGGCGGCGCCACGCGAGTCGAAGTATCCATCGCGCAGGAGGACGCGCGCGCGCTATTGACCGTCGCCGACAATGGCTGCGGCATCGCCGTCGACCAGCGCGAGCGCGTGCAGCAACGCTTTTGCCGTGGCGCCAGCGCCGTCCGCCTGGATACCGTCCCCGGCGCTGGCGCGCGGGGACATAACTTTTGTTCGTCCGCGGGCAGCGGACTCGGGCTTTCCATCGTCGGGCGCATCGCCGAACTCCACGGCGGCACCTTCGAAATCGGCAGCCCCGCCGCCGGAAATGGTGCCCTGGTGCGCCTGTTCCTGCCGCTCGCCGCCACCGCGGCAAATGCCGCCGGGGCGGACTTGCGGCGCACCGCGGACCATTGAAGCGCCGGACTTCGCGAACCCGGCATCGCCAACCCCGATTTGCATTGAAGGGAGATTAGGTCTAGCCTGAAAACCGTAGTCAATGCCCAGCGAGACGACCATCGCGGATTGCCGATAGTGGAAGCCAAGCCACCGCCTCCTGTTACCGAACAGGATCTGCTCGACAGGATCATCCAGGGTTCCCCGGTACC
>CAZGQB010000260.1:0-3640 GCA_964527055.1 uncultured Sulfuritalea sp. | reverse complement strand
GACATCATGGCCGGCAACATCATCGGCATCGTCGCCCAGCGCCTGGTGCGCCGCCTCTGCGTCCGCTGCCGCAAGCCCTACGCGGCGGAAGCCCACGAATGCAAACTGATCGGTGTCGCCAGCGGCCAGCCGGCGCCGGTCATCTACCGTGCTGCCGGATGCGACCACTGCGAATACCAGGGTTATCGCGGCCGTCTGGCGATCATGGAGATGCTGCGCCTCGACCACGACATCGACGACCTCATCGCCCGCCGCGCAACCCAGCGCGAAATCCGCCGCCTCGCGCATGAGAAGGGCTTCCGCACCCTGGCGGACGACGGCCTGCGACGCGTGCTCGACGGCTCCACCTCAATCGAAGAAGTCGGTCGCGTCATCGACCTGACCGAACGGATGTAAGCGCGCCGCGATCCGCGCCACGCCCACCAGTCCGCACCAATCCAGACCATGGCCCTTTATGACTACAAGGCGATAAATCCTGCCGGCCGCAGGGTGTTGGGCCGCCTCGACGCCATCAACCTGATCGATCTCGAAATGCGCCTGAAACGCATGGACCTCGACTTCATCAATGGCAATCCGGTGCGGCAGGCCGGCCTGTTGAACCGCGCCAAAATCAGCCGCCCCGAGCTGATCAATTTCTGCTTCCACCTGGAGCAGCTCGCGCGCGCCGGCGTATCGCTGATCGAAAGCCTGACGGACCTGCGCGACAGCCTCGAAAACCCGCGATTTCGCGAAGTCATCGCCAGCATGATCGAGAGCATCGAAGGCGGCAAGACACTGTCGCAGGCGCTGGCCGAGCATCCGCAGACTTTCGACGGCGTGATGGTCAGCCTGGTCCGCGCCGGGGAGGAGACCGGCGCCCTGCCGCAGGTGCTCAACAACCTGCTCGAATCGCTGAAGTGGCAGGACGAACTCGCGGCGCACACCAAGAAGCTCGTCATGTACCCGGCATTCCTCGGCACGGTGGTGGTTGCGATCACCATGTTCATGATGATCTACCTCGTGCCCAAGATGGCCGGCTTCATCCGCAACATGGGCCAGGAGCTGCCGCTGCAGACCAAGATCCTGATCGTCACATCCGAATTCTTCGTCGGCTACTGGTATGTCGTGCTCGGCCTGCCGCTGGTGCTGGCCGCCGTCGGCGCCTTTCTGGTCGCCACCAACCAGGCGGCACGCTACAGGTTCGATGACCTCAAGCTGCGCCTGCCCTATATCGGCGAGATCCTGCGCAAGATCATCCTGTCGCGCTTCGCCTCGGTATTTGCCATGATGTATTCTTCGGGTATCACCATTCTCGATTCCATAAAGGCCACCGAGGACGTGGTCGGCAACCTGGTCATCAAGGAAGGACTGGAAAAGGTCGGCGGACTGATCGCGGAAGGGCAGAACGTGACGGTAGCCTTCCAGAATGCCGGCATGTTCCCGCCGCTGGTGCTGCGCATGCTGCGCGTGGGAGAGAACACCGGACAACTGGATACGGCCCTCACCAATGTCAGCTACTTTTACAATCGCGACGTACGCGAGTCCATCGAAAAGGTGCAAGCCATGATCGAACCGGTCATGACCGTGATCATCGGTGTCATCCTCGGCTGGATCATGATGGCCGTGCTGGGTCCGATCTACGACATCATCACCAAGATGAAAACCTGATGGCAGACAAACGCATCCTCCTGCTCGATGGCCACTTGCTCACGGCGCATCACTGGCATGCCGGCCATGTCCGTGCCGAAGGCGAGTTCCGTCCCGAACCGGCCGGGCTGGAGTCGCTCGCCGCCTACCTGAAGAAATTCCAAAGCAGCGTTTTTTACCTGCTGGCGGACACTGTCGAGGAAGGCTTTCAGCTGGAGAACCTGCCCTATGTGCAGGGGGGAGACCGCAAGGCCCTGCTGCAGCGCCGGCTGGCACAGTACTACTACAACACCCCCCTGTCGGCCGCGATATCGCTGGGGCGCGCCGCGACCGGCCGGCGCGATGAGAAAATCCTGTTCGCCGCGCTGACGCGGGTCGAGACCTTCACGCCCTGGCTGGAGACGCTGCGCGCGGCAGAGACCAATCTTGCCGGGGTATATTCGCTTCCCCTGGTGCTTGCCGGATGCATCGGCCAGCTGCTGGCTGCCACGGGGCCGGTCCTGTTTGTCTCGCTGAGTCGCGGCGGCGTGCGACAAAGCTTCTTCGATGAGGGCAAGCTGCATTTCTCTCGGCTCTCGCCGCTGGCCACCAAGAGCCTCGAAGAAGTCGCCCGCAGCACCGCCAGCGACTCGGCCAAGATATACCAGTACCTCCTCGCGCAACGCCAGATTCCGCGCGGCGCTCCGCTGCGTACCGCGGTCATGGCGCACAAAACCCAGATGCCGGTCCTGGAGGAGTACTGCCGCAGCAGCGGCGAACTCGTATTCGAGTTCCTCGACATTGCTGCCGCTGCCCGCAAACAGGGACTCAAGGAGGTTCCGGGCGACAGCAATGCCGACGACCTGTTCATCCACGAACTGGCTCGCAGGACGCCCGCCCAGCAGTTCGCGCCGGCCGCCGAAACGCGTATCCACAAGCTCTGGCAGATCCGTTTCGCACTCACCAGCATGGCATGGCTGATCCTTGCCGCGTCCCTGCTTTATGCCGGCAAGACCGCCCTCAATGTCTACGAACTTCGCGAATCCATTGAGCTCACCAAAGGCGTCGCCGACGACGACCAGAAAAAGTACAACGCCCTTATCGAATCGCTGCCCAAGGCCGGCATCAGCCCCGACAACCTGCGCGCGCTGATCGGACGCTTCGATGCATTGCAAAAACGCACCCCGCCGATGGAGCCCCTGCTGCAACACCTGAGCCTCGGATTGAACGAGTTCCCCCGGATCGAAATTTCCAGCCTCAGCTGGAAAATTGCCGACAGCGTCGACGCCGGCGAAAAACCTCCGACTGCGCCCGGGGCGGCGCCTGGTGCGGGCGGAGGGGTCTGGACCGTGATCGAGATCAATGCCCGGCTGCCGCTGGGCATGCTCAGCGACCAGCGCGCCCAGCTCGAATTGATCGAAAATTTCGCCGCGCGCCTGCGCGATCCACGTACCGTCGTCCTGGTACTCGACCGGCCCTTTGACATCGAGTCCGACAAGCCGCTCAGGAGCGCCAGCGAACAATCCGTGGCACAACTTGCAGATGCGCCGAAGTTCTCCTTGCGCATCGCACGCCAGATGTGAAACATAAACTGGAAAATCCATGACGCTGGATGCCAAAGATCTCAAGCGCCTGCAATGGGCGATCGCCTTCCTCATCAGCATGAGCCTGGTCGGCGGTGGCGCATTGTGGACCACCGAACAGATGAAAAAAAGCAGCCTCCGGGAACTCCAGGAAGCAACGAACGCGCGCAAGGACACCCAGGCCAGACTGGCGCAGGCCCGCGCCGAGCAACAGGAGCTGACCGATAAGCTGAAGCGTTTCCAGATGCTGAAGGAACGCGGCCTGTTCGGACCGGAACGGCGCCTGGACTGGATCGAGGCCATCGCGCGCATCAAGGCCGCACGCCGCATTTTCAGGCTCGACTACGAATTCGCGCCGCAACGGCGGCTCGATGCCAGCATCCTTCCCGGCGGCGGCGCGGCGGGCGGCTTCGAACTCATGTCGAGCCAGATGCGGATGCAGATCCATTTGC
>CAZGQB010000259.1:0-3642 GCA_964527055.1 uncultured Sulfuritalea sp. | reverse complement strand
TCGGAGAAGAAGGGCCAGCCGACCACCTACTACCTCTCGGCGGCGCCGGAGCCGATCCGCATCAACTGCGAATACGTCTATGTCGATGTCGTGCTCTCGCCCGACCCGGCGGTATTCGGCCACAGCAACCCGCTTTCGGGTTTGAAGAAGGGCGGCTTCTTCATCATCCAGTCCAACCTCGGCAAGGAAACCTGGGCCAGCTTTCCGCTTTGGGCGCAGAAGTTCATCGTCGATAACGAGATCCGCGTCTTCTACCTCGACGCCTTCCAGATCGCGCGCGAGGAGGCCGGCGCCGCCGAGCTGCAACTGCGCATGCAGGGCATCGCCTTCCAGGGCGCCTTCTTCGCCGCCAGCCCGACCATGGCCAATGCCGGACTCACCGAGGATGCGCTGTTCACCGCGATCGAGGCGCAACTGCAATCCAAGTTCGGCGGCAAGGGCGCGCGCGTGGTGGCCGACAACCTGCGCGTGGTGCGCCGCGGCTTCACCGAGCTGACCGAGATCACCGAAAAGGAAGTCGGCGCGACGCGCAAGGGCTTCGTCAAGAAGGAAGCCGGCCTGCCGATCATGTTGCGGCAACTGCCGGCGGTGGGCGCGGCGCAGTCGGGCAAGGTGGGCGACATCCACCGCTTCTGGGAACAGACCGGCCACTTCTACCTGACCGGTAAGGGCAACGACAACATCGTCGATCCCTTCATCGGCGCCTCGCTGGTGCCGGCCGCCACCGGCGTGTTCCGCGACATGACCGGCATCCGCTTCGAACATCCGGAGTGGATCGCCGAGAACTGCACGGCCTGCGGCAACTGCTACGTCGAGTGCCCGGACTCGGCGATTCCCGGCCTGGTCAGCTCGGTCGGCGATGTGTTCGCCACGGCGATCAACCGCATCGAGACCGGCGGCACGCCGACGCGCTACCTGCGCCGCGCCGCGCGGTCCATCGAGAAGAAGCTGCGCACCCTGGTCGACAATGAAGGCGGCTTCGTCCGTCCGCTGTTCGACCGCGCCATGGATGCGGTGCTGGCCGAGACGCCGGAAGCCGAGCGCGCCGGGCTCGCCGCCGAATTTACCCAGTTGCAGATCCACCTCGGCGGCTTCCAGTTCTCCGCCACCAAGCCCTACTGGGGCAACCGCGAGAAGAAGCAGAAGGGCAGCGGCGGCCTGTTCTCGATCACCGTCAATCCGTACACCTGCAAGGGCTGCGCGCTGTGCGTGACGGTCTGCGAGGACAACGCGCTGAAGATGGTGACGCAGACCGAGGATTCGGTCGAGCGCCTGCGCCGCGACTGGAACACCTGGCTGGAACTGCCGACCACGCCCAAGGATTACAGCCGCATCGACAGCCTGGACGAGAAGATCGGTGCGCTGGAAACCCTGCTGCTGGACAAGAAGAACTACGGCTCGATGAACTGCGGCGACGGCGCCTGCCTCGGCTGCGGCGAGAAGACTGCGATCCACTTGTTCACCTCGACCGTGACGGCGCTGATGCAGCCGCGCGTCGCCGCCTTCGTCGAGCGCATCGACGACCTGATCCAGCGCCTGGAACAGCACATGCGCGTCAAGCTGGCGTCGGCGGTGGACCTGACCGATGCCAAGGCCGTGGTGCGCGCCGTCGAATCCACCGGCCAGCACGACTTGACCTTGTCGAACCTGGCCAACAAGCTGAATGCCGACAAGCCCTCGCAACTGCTCGACCCGGCCTGGGTAAAGAACACCGCGCAGTTGCTGGAAAAACTCAAGGACCTCAAGTGGCGCTACGTCGAGGGTCCGAGCCAGCGCGGTCGCGCCGAAATGGGCATCGTCAATTCCACGGGCTGCACCTCGGTGTGGGGCTCGACCTATCCCTTCCACCCCTATCCCTTCCCCTGGACCTCGCATTTGTTCCAGGATTCGCCCTCCGTGGCGATGGGCATCTTCGAGGGCCACATGGCGAAGATGGCCGACGGCTTCAAGGCCGTGCGCATGGCGGAGAAGGAACTCGCCGGCGACTACCTGCCGGACCGCGACGAGGATTTCTTCCGCCGCTTCACCTGGCCGCAGTTCTCCGCCGACGAATGGCAGCTCTGTCCGCCGGTGGTGGCTATCGGCGGCGACGGCGCGATGTATGACATCGGCTTCCAGAACCTGTCGCGCGCGCTGATGTCGGGCATGCCGATCAAGGTGCTGGTGGTAGATACCCAGGTGTATTCGAACACCGGCGGCCAGGCCTGTACCTCGGGCTTCATCAGCCAGGTTTCGGACATGGCGCCCTGGGGCGATGCCCAGCGCGGCAAGCAGGAAGTGCGCAAGGAGATCAGTCTGATCGGCATGGCGCACCGCACCTCCTACGTGATGTCGGGCACCATCGCCCACGTCAACCACCTGATCGAGAGCTACATCGACGGCCTCAATAGCCGCCGCCCGGCGCTGTTCAACATCTACGCGGTCTGCCCGCCCGAGCATGGCGTGGGCGACGACAAGAGTGTGGACCAGAGCAAGCTGGCGGTGGAAGGCCGCGCCTATCCGCTGTTCCGCTTCGATCCGGATGCCGGCACCACCTTCGCCGAGTGCGTGAGCCTGGAGGGCAATCCCTCGCTCGACACGGACTGGCCGACCTACACGCTGAAGTACATCGACGAGGCCGGCGCCTCGCAGACCATGGAGCTGCCGATGACCTTCGCCGATTTCGCGGCGACCGAGGCGCGCTTCCTCAAGCATTTCCGCAAGGCGCCGCCGGAGACCTGGAACGAGTCCATGGTGCCGGTCGCCGAGTTCCTTGAACTCGATCTTGATGAGCGCGAAGGCAAATTTCCCTTCATCTGGGCGGTGGACAAGAAGAACCGCTTGATGCGCCTCCTGGTGACCAAGGAACTGATCAAGTCGGCCGAGGAGCGACTGCATTTCTGGCGCCAGTTGCGCGGTCTCGCCGGCGCGGGTGCCGAGGCAGCCGATGCGGCCGAGGTCGAGAGCCGCGTGCGCGAGGAACTGCTGGCGAAGATCAGCGCGGCGCTGGGGCAGGGCGGTGCCGTGGCTCAGGCTATGGGAACAGAAAAAGTCGGCGCCGGCGACACGGCGAATTCGACTGCGGGCGGTGGCGACTACGAGCCGGTCTGGATCGAATCACCCGAGTGCACGGCCTGCGACGAGTGCACCACGCTGGCGCCAAAGACCTTCGTCTACAACGAGCAGAAGCTTGCCGTGGTAACCAATCCCAGAGGCTCGAAGTTCGCTGACATCGTCAAGGCCGCCGAGAAATGTACGGCCGGTTGCATCCATCCCGGCACGCCCTGGAACATGAGCGAGCCGGGCATCGAGAAGCTGATGGCAAGGGCGGCGAAGTTCAACTAGACAGGTGCTGATCACGTGTCCAATCGTCATTCCGGCGAATGCCGGAATCCAGAAGAACGCAGGCGCTGGACACCGGCTTTCGCCGGTGTGACGGCGCTTTCGGCGCTTGTCTCGACGCGATGAAGCTCGTCTCCTACTTTCGCGGCGAGGCCTTCCAGCGCGGCGTGCATCCGCCGAGCTGCAAGCTGACGGCGGAGCGCAGGATACGGCGCCTGCCCTTCCCCGACCGGGTGACGGTGCCGCTGTCGCAGCACATCGGCAAGACGCCGCGCGCCATCGTCCGCGTCGGCCAGGAGGTAGTGCGTGGCCAGCCGATCG
>CAZGQB010000258.1:0-3657 GCA_964527055.1 uncultured Sulfuritalea sp. | reverse complement strand
AGCCGGCATTGATCCAGTCCACCACCGGCGCGCAGGCGCGGTTGTTGCGCGACAGACGCAGCGGCGTCAATGGCAGGCCGCCGATGCCCTGTTCCTTGGCGCGCAGGAACAACCCCACCTCGGCCTTGCGGAAGCGGTAGATCGACTGCATCGGGTCGCCGACGCAGAACAGGGTACGGCCGTCGCCCTGCTGCCATCCGGCGGTGAGGCGCTGCAGCAGTTCGACCTGGGTCGGGCTGGTGTCCTGGAACTCGTCGACCAGCAAGTGGCGGATGCGCCAGTCGAGGCGCAAGCCGAGTTCGGTCGGGTCCATGTCGTCGCCCAGGGCGGCGATGGCGCGCGCGGCGAGTTCGCCGAAATCCACTTCGCCGGCCTCGCGGAACACCAGCCACAGCTCGGCCGCGGCGAGTTTCATCAGCCGCGCCAGGGCGCGCACGATGTCGTCATCCTCGTGTTGCGCAGAGGGCAGGCGGCGCAGGCGCACCAGGGCGGCGACGGCCTCCTCGTCCAGGCCCGCCAGCGCGGCGAGCATGGCATCCTTCTGCGCCTTGAACTCCTTGCCGGCGGGGAAGCCGTTCTTGACGTTGACCGCCTTGCGCGGCGTATCGTCCAGGGTCAGCAGGAAGGCGGCCAGTGCGCGCCAGCGCGGCAAATCCTCGCTCTGCGCGGACAAGGCCGCGTCCCAGTCGGCGATCTCGCCGCCACCCAGGTTGGCCGCGGCAAAACGCGCCAGCGGCATCCATGGCGCCTGCCAGGCCGGGTCCAGCGTCTGCGCCGCGCTGGCGAGTTCCCCGGCCAGCATTTCCTCCAGCGCCGCGGCGATCGCCGATTCCGGGTGATCGAGCGCGGCGCCGGATTGCAGCAGCGGGCGCCATTGTTCGCGCCGCGCCAGCATCGCCACCAGCAGGCCGATCAGGCGCTCGGCGTCGTTGTCCATCCAGGCCAGGGCCGCCGCCACGGCACTTGCGTAGTCCTCGGCGTCGTCGCCGTCCTCGAGGTGGTTCAGCGCGCGGCGCGCGGCTTCGCGGTAATGCCGGGCGGCGTCCTCGACCGTCCCCGGCTGCGCACCGAAGCGCGACAGCAGCGGCATCTGCCGCGCCAGCCCGGCGCACAGCGCGTCGATGGTGGTCAGGCGCAGGCGCCCCGGCTGCGTCTCGATGCGCCAGTCGCACGCCGCCGAACGCGCCAGCGCCGCCCGCGCCAGATCGAAGGTGACGCGCTTGTGCGCAGCCTCGGGCGGCACGCCGCCGCGCGCGCGCTCCAGGCTTTCGGCGATGCGGTTGCGCATCTCGCCGGCGGCCTTGTTGGTGAAGGTGATGGCGACGATTTCCTCGGGCTCGTCGGCCGTCGACAGCAGTCGCAGGTAGCGCTGCGTCAGCAGCTCGGTCTTGCCGGCACCGGCAGGCGCCTCGACGATGAAGGACTCGAGTTCGAGCGCGCGGCGGCGGCTGGCGTCGTCTTCGGCAAGCAGGTCGGTAGTCATTCGCCCTCCGCCTCGAATTGCTGCTGGCGTTCGGCCAAGCGCAGCAAAGGCTTCACCTCGCAGTACTGGAGATCGCTTTCCTTCTGGAACACCACGGCGGCGGTGCCCTCCTTCACCTCGCGCGCGACTTCGCGGATGCGCTCGGCCCACTGCGCGCGCAGCGCCACCCAGTCGGGAAAGTCGGCGCCGGGGAAACGGCGGCGTTGATCGCCGAGCGCGGCGACGCCGGGCAGCAGGCCCGCGTCCTCGGCGACGCCGAGGAAGGCCGGGTCTTCGCGCGTCACGCGTGCCAGGGCGACGGCGGCCACGGCGCGGTCGGGAAAGGCCAGCGCGGCGTAGATCGGCAGTTGCGGCTCGGTGATGCGCGGATCGGCCCAGGTTTTGGTCCGGTCGGCGCGCCCGCTCTTGTAATCGATGATGGCCAGCCGCCCGTCGCCGAGTTCATCGACCCGGTCGACCACCACCGTCACCGGCAGGCCTTCGATGTCCAGGCGGTGGCGTTCCTCGCGCGCCAGGACGCGGAAGGGGCTGCGCGTCGCCTCGACCGCGAGCCAGGTCGCCAGCAGTTCGCCCAGGCGTTCCGCCTCCAGCGCGCGCAGGCGCGGCGGCAGCGGCTCGACGGCGGCGCGGTCGTAGTCGGCCAGCGCCAGCGCCACCACGCGGGCGACCTCGGCGGCGCGCAACGCGTCATCCATGGCCAGCAACTCGGCCAGCCCGCGCCCGGTCCAGAAGGCCTCGAGCGCGGCATGCAGCAGCGAGCCGCGCGCCAGCGCGTCGAGGCCGAAAGTCGGCGCCGGCAAGACGGCGGCACCGAGTCGGTACTGGTAGTAAGCCCAGGCCGGGCAGGCCGCCTGAGCCGCCAGCAAGCCCGTGCCGCCGCGGATCTCCTCGTCGGCGCCGAGCGGCGGCGCCCGCGCATCGTCGATGAACTCCAGCGCAGACTCAACGACGACTTCGTCCGTCGCATCCGGCCCCGGCGCCATGACAAGGGCAAGCTCGTCGAGCAGCGGGCTGCGGCGCAAGGCTTTTTCGCCCTCCTGCAGCGACCACGAAAAGATCACCTCGGGGGCGCTGGCGCACCACAGCGCCCGGGTTTCGCGCGCGGCATCGGCCAGGCTGTCGGCGCGTGCGGCGGGAACCCCGGCGCGGCGTTGCAGCTCCGCCGGCAGCAGCGGATTGGGGCGCGGCGCCGGCGGCCAGGCGCCTTCGTTGATGCCGATCAGCCACAGGCCATCGACGGCCCCGGCCAGCGCCTCGTCGAGGCTGCAGACCTCGACGCGCGGCGCGCTGTGCCGCCGCGCGCGAAAGGCGCGGTCGCGGCACTGGCGGCGCAACTGGCGCAGCGCCTCGTTGCGGTCGATGCGGCCGAGGACGGCATCGAGCGAGGACAGGCCGGCGATCAGTTCGTCCAGCGCGTCGGCGGCGCCGGCTTCCGCCGCCAGCGGCGGGCGCTGCCCGGGCCAGCCCAGCGCGGCCAGCAGTTCGCCGAAGGCCCGGCCCCAGACCGATGGCGCCTGGCGGCGCGAGGCCGCGCGCACGGCCGCCAGCAGCGCGTCGAGGCTTTCCAGCAGGCGCGGTGCCGGCACCCGCGCGGCGAGGCGGCCGACGGCGGCGCGCAGCCGTTCCAGCGTGGCCTCGGGCGGCAAGGTCTCGCGCAGGCCGGCTTCGATGCGGGCGCGCGCATCCGCTTCGTCGATGTCGGCCGACCATCCCGGGGCGCAGAGCAAGGCGCCGAAGTCGGCCTGCGCGATGCGGCGCGGCGTGGCATAGATCTGCAGCAGCGAGAGCGCCGTGGCGACCAGCGGCTGCGCCGCCAGCGGTTCGCCGCCGACGAACTCGTAGTCGCGTTCCTGCGCCGCCCAGCCGGCGCCGACAGCGTCACCGTGCAGGGCATCGGCCAGGGCGGCATCGAGCTGGCGCCGGCGCGCGGGAAGCTCCGCCGCGGCGATGCGCAGGCGCAGGCGCCGCTCGCCGGCCTGATCCAGACGCTGCCGGGCCCAGGCCGCGGCGGCACGGCATTCGGCTTCCGCCTCGGCGCACTCAATGCCGCGCGCCTTCGCGGGTGTGCCGGCGCCGAAGTCGACGCGGAACAGCTCGACGCCGCGTTCTTCCAGCACCAGCAGCAGGCGCGAGACCTGCGGATCGGGCAGGACGAAGCCGGCCAGCCCGATGCG
>CAZGQB010000257.1:0-3660 GCA_964527055.1 uncultured Sulfuritalea sp. | reverse complement strand
GGGCGACGGCCGACGCTTTCATCGAGCATGACGGCAAGAGATTCTTCCGCACCGGCGACCTCGGCTACTACGATGAAGACGGCTATTTCTTCATCACCGACCGGCTGAAGCGCATGATCAACTGCTCGGGCTTCAAGGTCTGGCCAGCCGAGGTCGAGGCGATGCTCTACGCGCATCCGGACATCCAGGAAGCCTGCGTCATCGCGGCCAGGGACGCGCGCCGCGGCGAGACCGTGAAGGCGGTGGTGGTGCTCAAGCCCGCGGCGCGCGGCCGGACCGAGCCCGGGGCGATCGTCGCGTGGGCGCATGAGAAAATGGCAGCCTTCAAGGCGCCGCGGATGGTGGAGTTCGTCGAGGCGCTGCCGAAAACCGCCACCGGAAAGATTTTCTGGAGAAAGCTTCAGGAGGAAGAGAACAAGAGGGCGACATCGTGAGAATCGGATATTCGTGGCTTGTTTCTTCGCTGCTTTGCATTGCCTCCCCCGCGCTCTTCGCGCAGGTGTCCATTGAAAAACCCTGGGCGCGTGCCACGGCTCCCGGGGCCAAGGTTGCTGGCGGCTACATGGTGATCCGCAACGCGGGCGGTGCCGGCGACAGGCTCGTGTCCGCATCCTCGCCGGCGGCGGCCAAGGTCGAGCTCCACGTGCACGTCAACGACAACGGCGTGATGAAGATGCGCGAAGTTCCTGGCTATGACGTGCCGGCCAAAGGAGCGTTCGAGCTGAAGCCCGGCGGCGCGCACCTGATGTTCATGGACATCAAGCGCCCGTTCAAGGAGGGCGAGAAGCTGCCGGTGAAGCTGAAGTTCGAGAAAGCGGGCGAGGTCAGCGCGGAGTTCCAGGTCGGGCGCATGGGCGGCAGTGCAGCGCCCATGGACCACGCCAAGCACTAGCGCTATTCGATTTTCAGTCCCTGGGCCTGGACGAGCTTCGTCCAGCGGTCCAGTTCCCGGGCCACCATCGCGTCGACTTCCTCCGGCTTGCCGGCCGGCAGCGGATCACCGCCGATCTTCTCGATCCGCGCCAGCACCTCGGGGTCGGCAAGGGCCTTGGTGAACTCCGCATTCAGCCGCGCGATCAAGGCGCGCGGCGTACCGGCAGCGACCATGAAGGCATACCAGGAGATCACCTGCGAGTCGCCGAATCCGGCCTCGGCCATCGTGGGTGCCTCCGGAAACTGGCGGTTGCGCGCCGGCGCTGCAATCGCGAGCAGGCGCAGCTTGCCGGCGCGCACGTGCGGCGCGGCAACGCCGAAGGGCATGAACGAGAACTGGATCTGGCCGGCCAGCATGTCGGGAATCGCCGGCGGAAACCCCCGGTAGCCGATGCCGACGACGAAGATGCCCGTGTTCTTCTTGAACAGCTCCATGGCCATCGTCGGCGAGGTGCCGATGCCCGCGTTGATGTAATTCAGCTGGCCCGGCCGCGTGCGCGCGTAATCGACGATTTCCTTCAGGTTCTGCGCCGGCAGCGAAGGGTGCACCAGCGCCACGTTGGCGACGTGGCCCATCATGGCGACCCCGGCAAGGTCCCTGGTCGGCTGCCAGGTCGTCTTCGAGAGCGCCGGCGTGGTGACGGTCGAAAGCGTCGCCATCAGCAGCGTATGCCCGTCCGGTTCCGATTTCACCACCGCCTCGGTGCCCAGGCTCGCGTTGGCGCCCGGCCTTGTCTCGACCAGCACCGGCTGGCCCAGTCCGGCCGCGAGTTTCTCGTTGATGCTGCGCGCCATCAGGTCGACGATGCCGCCTGCCGGGAACGGCACGATGATGCGCAGCGGCTTCGAGGGGAATGTTTGCGCCGTTGATTGCATTGCAAACAGAATCCCGGCAATGGCAACGATGATTTTCGCCATGCTAGTCAAGCCCCCTCATCTTCGGATCGGTCAGGATCGCGTTGCGCAGACGGCGCATGCCGGCCAGCCAGCGATCGCGGTCGGCGGTCTTGCGGCGCTCGTACTCGGCCACTTCGGGGTGCGGCAGGATCAGGAAGCGCTCGGACTCGATCGCCTCCATCACTTTGCCGGCGACGTCCTCGGCGCTGACCGAACCTTCCGAAAGGAACGACTTCCGGTCCCCCGAAGGGCCGAGCAGCATCGGCGTGCGCACGCCCTGCGGGCAGAGGCACGAAACCCTGATGCCGCGTTCGGCGTAGTTGACCGACAGCCACTCGGCGAATGCGACGGCGGCGTGCTTGGATACGGTGTAGGTTGCCGAATCCACCTGCATCAGCAGGCCGGCGGCGGACGCGGTGGCGACGATATAGCCGGCGCCCTGCTTGAGCATGATCGGGATCACTGCCCGCGCGGCGAGCACGTGCGCCATGAAGTTGACGTCCATCGTGCGCCGCCATTCCTTGAGCGACGCGTCCAGCCCATGCCGGCCGATGATGCCGGCATTCGAGCAGAAGATGTCCACGGCCCCGTACTTCTCCAGCGCCGCGAGCACGAGGGCGTTCATGTCGCCTTCCTGCCCGACATCGCAGCGCACGCCCAGCCCGCCGATGCCGGCCGCGACCGCCTTGGCGTCGGCCTCGTTCAGGTCGGCGCAAACAATGCCGCGCGCGCCTTCCCTGGCGAAACGCGCCGACAGCGCCTTGCCGATGCCGCTCGCGGCTCCCGTGACGACGACGACCTTGCCCTTGATTTCCATGGGGCGATTGTTCCATACAATCCCGGGCTATGGCTGAACTCGTACTGGTGCGGCACGGGCAGGCGTCCTTCGGGGCGGATGATTACGACAAGCTCTCCGAACTTGGCTGGCGGCAGTCGCGCTGGCTCGGCGAGTACTTTGCCGAGCGCGGCATGGCGTTCGACCGCGTGGTGCGCGGCTCCCTCAGGCGCCATGCCGAGACGCTCGCCGGCATCGGCGAGGGCCTGGGCCGCGCGCTCGAGGCCGACGCGGACGAACGCCTGAACGAGTACCAGGCCGACATCCTGCTGCGGGCGCATGCCGGGAAAAGCGGCGGCAAGAGCGAGTTCCAGAAGGGAGGCGACCGCCGCGAGCATTTCCGCATCCTGCGCGCGGCGCTCTACGCATGGACCGACGGCACGCTGGAGCTTGAAGCGCAGCATCGATTCGACACCTTTCGCGGGAAGGTGCTGGCCGCGCTTGCCGGGCTGCGCTCGGGCGAGGCGAGGCGCGTACTGGTGGTGAGCTCGGGCGGGCCGATCTCCACGGTGCTGGCCGACGTGCTCGGCATGCCGCTGCGCGGGGTGGTGGACCTGAACCTTCAGACGCGCAATACCGGCATCACTGAATTGCAGGCCGGCGCGAACCGGATCCATTGCGTCAGCTTCAACAACGTGCCGCACCTCGACCGGCCCGATCGCGCCGGCACCCTGACCTATAGCTGACCGGTCAGGAAGGCGAAAGCAGCATTCGCCCGGCGTACCAGGCGGCCCCGGCGATGAAGGCGGAGCAGGGAATCGTCAGGATCCAGGCCCAAAGAATGTTTCCGGCCACGCCCCAGCGCACGGCTGAGGCGGATTGCGCGGCGCCGACACCGACGATCGCTCCGGTAATGGTGTGCGTGGTCGAGACCGGGATGCCGAAGCCGGTGGCGACAAACAACATGATCGCGCCGCCCGTTTCCGCGCAGCAGCCGCCGACCGGCTTGAGCTTGGTGATGCGCTGGCCCATGGTCTTGACGATGCGCCAGCCGC
>CAZGQB010000256.1:0-3668 GCA_964527055.1 uncultured Sulfuritalea sp. | reverse complement strand
GGCAAGTACTGGACGAAGGAACTGCGGAAGTCGTACCGGCGCATCGGCACGAAGGCCGCGGGCTACAGCCGCGACGAGATGCGCAAGGGCGACCGCCAGCTCGCCCGAGCCGCCCGGGCGACCCGAGGGTCGTCGACGACCCTCACGGCCCGCGTCTCGGTCGGCGGCACGTCGGTTCCCGGTGCGCTCGCGGCCGTGTGGGGCACCAAGGGCCGTACCGGCTGGTTCGCCGCACCCCGCTACCGGACCGGGCGCAACAACCCGCCGTGGATCGGTGACAACTGGACCGTGGCGACGAAGGGCCAGGGCCCGCGCGGCATCAACGACGCGCTCGCCGACCACATCGACGACCTACGCGACGAGGTCGCCGTCGAGGTCGACCGGATCGCCGCCAAGGCGTTCCCGCACCGCCTCTAGCGGAGTGACATCAGCCAAACGAAGAACCCGCCGAGCGACGCGATGCCGACGAGCACCGCGATGACGCCGACGTAGTACCGGATCATCGACACGTCTTTCGCCAACTGCTCGAACGGCGACGCCTGCGGATCGTCTGCAAACGGGTTCATCCCTCTACCCCCAGGGAGTCGACAAGTGCCAGAAGCTACCGCGCCCGCGTTCGTCCTCGCTGACCTCGACTTCACGCTGACCGTCGACGGCAAGCCGTACCGGGTCGAGGCAAAGCGGATCTCCGCACGGATTGCCGGTGAGGTCGAGGTCGGCTACCTGCGCGATGTCGAGGGCCTGCTCTCTGCGGTGCTCACCCGGAAGCTGTCGCTCGTCGAGGTGGCGGCGCTGCAGTTCGTCGCCGAACGGCTCCGCGGTGAGACGCCCGAGCCGGGCGCGAACAGCGACGACATCACCTTCGGGGCCAAGGTCGAACTGACGCTTCCCGAGTCGATCAGCGCGTCGCTCGGCCTGGACGCCGACCCGGAAGCCTGAGGGCCGCGCTGGTGCGATTCCAGCCGGCCCTTCTGCACCACTACGGCCTCCGCTCGGCGGACCTGATCGAGATGCCGTTCGACGAGCGCGAGGCGCTCATGGTCGACCTGATCCACCGCGAGCGGCGCGAGGCAATGCGGATCAGGCGGGAAGGGATGGAGGTGACGTAGGTGGCACCACGCGGACGCTCCACGACCCTCGCGATCGACCTCGTCGCGAACGACAAGGGCGCGTCCAAGGCCATTGCAGCCCAGCGCGTCGAGGTGCAGGGCCTCGGCGACGAGCTGACCAAGACGGCCGAACTGCTCGGCGGTGGGTACGTCGCCTACCAGGGGTTCCAGGGACTCGAGGACGCCGCGAAGGCAGCGTCGTCGCTCACCGAGACCCAGAACACCGCCAACCAGGTGTTCCGAGAGTCCGACGCCGTCGTCCGCGAGTTCGCCCGCAACGCCGCCGACTCCTACGGCCAGAGCGAAAAGGCCGCCCTCTCCTACGCCAACGTGTTCGGGGCGATCCTCAACAACATGGGCCTCACCCGTGAGGAGTCGGCCCAGACCTCCGTCGAGCTGCTCAAGCTCGCGTCGGACCTCGCGGCGGCATGGGACACCGACGTCCCCGACGCCCTCGCCGCGATCCAGTCGGGCCTCTCCGGTCAGACCGAGTCGATGCGCCGCTACGGCGTCGAACTGACCCACGTCGCGCTCAAGGAGGACGCCCGGAACCTGGGCTACTCGACGACCATCGAGACCCTCGACCGTCGGCAGCGGGCCGAGGTGGTCCTCGCGTCGATCATGCGGCAGACGACCGACCAGCAAGGTCAGTTCAACCGGGAGATCGAGGGCTACAACCAGCAGCAGCAGATCGCCACGGCCAACGCCGAGAACGCCAAGGCCGCGTTCGGCGAGGGCCTGGTCCCGATCTTCACGAAGCTGCAGCAGGGCATCGCCGCCGTGTCCGACGCGTACGCGGCGCTCCCGCCTGGCGTGCAGAACGCGACGTCCATCGTCGCGGCCTCTGGCGTGGCCGTGCTCGGCGTGACCTCCGCGGTCGGCCTGCTCGGGCCCGCGGTCAAGTCCGGTGCGTCGCAGATCGCCAACCTCGCTCGGGCGATGGCGAACCTGTCGACCACTGCAGGTCTCGCCGGCGGTGCAGTCGGCGGTGCGGCGCTCGTGTTCACGATCTGGTCCCAGGGGGCCGAGTTCGCGAAGGCCCGTTCGGACGAGCTCGAAGCCTCCATGCGGTCGATGGCCGAGACCGCCGCCCAGACCGGCGAGGACATCGACTCGGTGTGGCGGAAGAACATCCTTCTCGACTGGGCGAACACCGACCGCGGCACGGGCGTGATCCAGTCGCTCGGCCTTAACCTCAACGAGCTGTCCGAGAAGCTCATGGCGGGCGATGCGGAGTGGGACGCGTACCTCGACCGTGTCCTCGGCGACAAGCAGGGCTACCAGCGGTTCGCCCTCCTCGGCTTGCGCGGCTCGCTCGAAGGCACCCGTGAGGCGTCCGAGCGGTACACCGAGACGAAGAAGGCTCTCGGCATCGCCGAGGAGGGCGCAACCGGGGCCATCGAGGACGGCACCGAGGCGGGCAAGGAACAGCTCTCGATCATCGAGCAGCTGAACAAGGCGACCGATCAGCGCCTCTCCAAGATCGAAGCCCAGTGGACCGCCCAGGAGCGGATGAAGCGGGCATCGGACGAACTGGCCGACGCCCGCGAGGACGAGGCCGAGGCGCTCCGGGCCGCGAACGGCGACTCCGACGAGTACCGCTCCGCCCTCGACGCCGTCGCCGACGCGCAGGAGTCCTTGGCCGACAGCCACAAGGGGGTCGCCGAGGCGCAGGAGCGGGTCAACGAGGCCCGCGCCGCCGCTGCCGATCGGCTCGAGGAGCTGCGCCGCCGGGTCGACGAGCTGCGCCAGTCCGAGGAGCGCGCCAACCTCACGACCCGCCAGGCGCAGCAGGCCGCCCGGGACGCCCTCGCCGATCCGACGCTGACGAAGCTGGAGAAGGAGGACGCGCAGCTCAAGGCCCGCGAGACAGCAGAGGCCGAGCGCGACCTCAAGCAGGAGCGTTCCGACGCCGCCCGGGAACTGGCCGAGGCGCAGCGTCGCGGGATCGACGGCGACAAGGACGTGATCGCCGCCAAGGAGGGGGTCGCGGAGGCCGAGGACCGGGTTCGCGAGGCCGTCGATCGAGTACGAGACGCTCAGCAGCGAGCGAGCGAGGTCATCCAGGCCGCCAAGGAGCGGGTCAAGGAGGCATCGGAGCGCGTCAGGGACGCCACCCTCGACGAGGCGAAGGCGTGGGGCGACCTCATCGGCGCGCAGTCCGGCGCGACGGCTGGCGTGCTGGCCCACATCGACGCACTCAAGGCCCACCTCGCCACCATCGAGGAGGGATCCCCGCTGGCGAAGGCGATCCAGGCCCGTATCGACGACATGCTCGCCCTTGGGACGCTTGCCGCGCTCACGCAGGGCATCGCCGCCGGCGGCATCGCCGATCGGGCCACGGGGCTCCCCGGTGTGTTCGGTGACGCCGCCCGGCTCTACCAGGCCACGCAGGGCGGCGGCGCTCAGGTGTCGGTGTACCAGCAGTTCCAGGGCACGCCCGCCGAGCAGCGCGCCGCGATGGCTTCCGCTGCCAAAGCTGCGTTCGACCGGATCGCGATGGGGGCCGGATGACCGACCTGTTCGCACCGTCGGTCTACGAGTGGTACTCGGGAGAGT
>CAZGQB010000255.1:0-3694 GCA_964527055.1 uncultured Sulfuritalea sp. | reverse complement strand
TGGAACGGCGACAGGTCCGAACCGATGCCGACGGCACAGTAGATGATTTCGTTGCCTTCGATCAGCGCGTTGCTGGCCTCCTTGAAACCGATCACCATGCTGGTGGCGCTGGTGGCGTGGGAGATCAGGTTGTTCCTCATCACGCCGCCCTCGGTGTACATGAAATACACGCCCACCGAGTTGTCGTAGAAACGGTTGCCTTCGACGATGTTGTTGTTGGCGAACATGAAGTGGATCGAGTAGCGGCTGCGCATGCCGACATTGCCGCGGTAGACATTGTCGTGGGAATACCAGGCCACCATGTCGCGCGAATCGGTAACCTCGTTGCCCTCGACCAGGTTGCGGTCGCTGTACCAAAGGCGCAGGCCGTCGCCGCGCACGCCCAGCTCGCGCGGCTTGGAGCGGATCTTGTTGTTGCGAATCACGCTGTCGCTCGACTGCTTGAGGTCGATGCCGAACAGGCAGTTGTCGATGACCAGGTTCTCGATCACGTTGCGGTGGCCGCGCACGTCGAGGCAGGAATCATCGGTGTCGTGCGAATCGCCGGAACCGGTCAGGTGCAGCCCGCGCAACACCGCACCATCGGTCTGGAGCGAGAACACCGTACCCCGGTCGCCTGCATCGATCGTGACCTGGCCGCCGCCTTCGATGACCAGCGGCTTGGTGATCACCACCGGCCCGGAATAGCTGCCCGGCGGCGGACGCAGCGTGGAACCCGCCGGAGCCGCATCGACCAGGTTCTGGAAGGGCTTGAGGCCATGAACGCGCTTGTCGCGCTCGTAGAGCGGAAAGGTTGGCTTCGGCCGATCGACGCCGACCCTCGGCGCCGTGGACAGATCGGCAGTCGCCCCCAGGGCCGGCGGCTTGTCTTCGTCGCGATCGGTCGGGTGGGCTATCAGCAGCGAGGAAACACCGAGCAGCAGGGCCGGCAGCAGGACCCGCCAGCGTTTCAGCTTCATGGCGGCATCAGCCTGTCGATGGGTCGCGCATCTGCCGGCGCCGCAGCAACAGCGCCACTGCGAGGCAGGCGGACGCAACCAGCAGCAGCGCGTAGCCCCAATAGGGATAGGAGTAGGTCGAGAACTGCGCCACCTTGCCTTCGCCGAACACGGTGGGCATGAAGGGCTTGACGGTGAAGGCGCCCCAGGGATGCATGTTGTGGCCGAAGAACCAGAGCCAGCCGGCATACTCGATGACGAAGAAGACCGGCATCAATGCCGGCACCAGAACCAGCAGCAGCGAAAAGCCGCGGAATTTCGCGACGCCGGCGACGACGATGGCCATCGCCACGATCAGGCCGGCGATGACTGCGGTCGTGATCACGCGCACGTTGTCGCCCCAGACCTTGATCTTGTCCGGCTCCTTGAAGAAGGTGCCGGCCTCCTCGACATAGGCGGCGATATGGCTTTCCATGTGCCCCAGGGCGAACTGGTGCACCACCATCCAGACCGCGACGGCGACAAAGCCCGCGGCAAGTACCAGCGTGCGCTTGCGGCCCTCGGGCGTGATGAATCCCAGCAGCATCACGGCGAAGAAGCCGAAGAAGAATTTCGCCAGCGGTTTTTCCACCGGCGCACCGGTCGAGATCGGGAACATGCCGACGTAATGGTTGATGGTGTTCATCTCGTGCACGCAGTCCAGCCCCTCCGCATCCTTGTTGACGTTCTTCTTCGCGTCGAGGATGGGGTTGTAGCGTTCCACGGAATGGTCGAGGTCCTTTTGCAGCACTTCGTCGGCCATGCGCGTGCCCTTGCCGGCGGCGCGGCAACCGTTGTAGACGCCGTCGAAATGGAAGTGGATGCGGATGCCGTCCGGAAACGCATCCTTCGGGTAGTTCGGCGCCGTCAGCGACACCCACCAGATCGGGGAGAAGTATGAAGCGATCAGCGCCACCAGGGCCGCCAGGGTCAGGGCCGTGATCAGTCGATTCTGTTTTTTCTGGTCTTGCATGGTGTACTCGATGTCGGGGGACGAAGCAGTCCGCCTGCGTTCCGCGCCCCGGTGGAGCGCGGAAGCGGCGAATCGATGTTATTTCTTCTTGGCGGGCGCCTTGGCGGCGCCGACCTTGCACATCGAGCCGGGCATCGACAGGCTGGCCTGGTAGGCCGAAATCGCTACCAGCTGGTCGTTGGTATAGGGCTTGATCACCTTGACCATGTCCGGGTTGGCGTTGCGGCGATGGCCGTCACGGATCTCGGTCATCTGGCGCAGCAGGTACTTGTAGTGCTGGCCGGCAAGCACGGGATAGAACTTCTCCTTGACACCCTCGCCGTTGGCCTTGTGGCATTCGACGCACTGCTTCTCATACAGCTCCTTGCCTGCGGCGATCTGCTTCGCGGCATCGGGGCCCTCGTACTTGCCGTGGTCGACCGGGATGCACAGGCTCTGGATATAGGCCGAGGTGTCGGCCAGATCCTGCGGATCGGTCATTTCCTTGGCGAAGGGATACATGGTCGGGTTGTCGCGCAGGCCCATGCGGATGTCGGCCATCTGCTTGATCAGCACCGTGCTGTGCTGGCCGGCGAGTTGCGGAAACGTGCCGTCGGAACGACCGGCGCCGCTGGGCAGGTGGCAGGCGCCGCAGATCTCGTAGGTTTCCTTGCCGCGCTTGACATCGCCCTTCTTTTCCAGGGCTTCCTTCAATTCGCCTTCCATCTTCGCCCACTGGTAATCCTTGGACTCGATGCCGGCCGCTTTGGGTGCCGGCGGGCCGGCCAGCGCGAACGCGGGAACCAGAGCCAGCGAGAGTGCCACGGTGAGTATCTTGTACATGTTGTTTCCTCTATGTTGGTTAGCCTGGCGCGATGATCTCATCAGGTATATCAGCATTCATTGATGGACATCAAGCACCGCAGAGCGAGCAAGCTCCCTACTTGATTTCCGACAAATATTTGGCAAGTTCCTTGATTTCCTCGTCGGACACCAGGTGCATCACGCCCTTCATCGCCGCGGAGTTGCCGTTGGCGCGCGCGCCGCTCTTGATGTCGAGCATCTGCCGCTCGGCATACTTCGCGTTCTGCCCGGCGAGCTTGGGATATTCCGGCGTCAGCGGCTTCTTGGCATCCTTGCCGTGACAGGCGATGCAGGTCTTTTCGAGGTAGAGCGCCTTGCCGTCAGCCAAAGCGGGTGCGGCAAAGCTGGCGGCTGCGGTCGCGGCGAGAATCAATCCGAGTTTAGTTGCGGCCGCTGCGCTTAACGCCGATGAAACAGGCGTTAGCCTGCACTGAAACTTCGTTTTCATGGTTTTTCCTTTCGTAAAAAGCAGTGAGGGGCAGAGTAACTCTGCCCCCTCGGTCTGCCTTGATCTAATGCAAATTACTTGACCTTCTTGGCACCGTTTTGCTCAAGATAGGTCTTGGCCCGCAAACCGAGGTCGGCAGTCTTGACCTGGTATTGCCAGATCTGCTCGGCCCACAGGTTGGCGTTCTCCCAATCCTTCTTGGCGGCAAAGCCTTCGTGCTTCTCCTTCAAACCCTTGGTCTTGCCGAGTTGGTCGAAGGCGTCTTCCACCATCGCCACGACATCCGGGAAGTCCTTGTAATTGACGCTGGTGATGTAGGCCACGACGGAGTCGATGATTGCCTGGGTGTCGGCCACTTTCTTCACGGTCGCCTTGTAGTCCGCTTCCGTGTAGCTGCCCTTGGCCAGTTCCTTCTTGCTGCTCGGCTTCCAGCCCTTCGGCTTGACCAGCAGG
>CAZGQB010000254.1:0-3707 GCA_964527055.1 uncultured Sulfuritalea sp. | reverse complement strand
TTGACCAGCCCGACCACCGCCATGATGATCACCGCCGCCAGCACCGCCTGCGGCAAATGGTAGAGCAGGGGCGTCAGGAACAACAGCGTCAGCAGCACGAAGAGGCCGGTAAACACCGAGGACATGCCGGTGATGGCGCCGGAATTGATATTTACCGCGGAGCGCGAGAAGGAACCGGAGACCGGAAATGACTGGCTCATGGCGCCGACCAGGTTGGCCAGGCCCTGGCCGATGAGTTCCTGGTTGGGGTCGATTTTCTGTTTGGTCTTTGCCGCCATCGCCTTGGCGATGGAAATCGCCTCCATGAAGCCGACCAGCGAAATGACCACCGCCGTGGACAGCAGCGTGCCGAACATGTTCCAGGACATCGCCGGCAGGCTCAGCGAAGGCACGCCTTGCGGCACCTTGCCGACAATCTGGCCGCCGAGGGAGGCATTGAAGTCGAGCAGCAAGGAGGCGAAGGTCGTCACCGCCACGGCGATCAGCACGCCGGGCAGCTTCGGCGCCCAGCGGCGAAAGCCCCAGATCAAGGCGATCGCCACCGCACCCATCGCCAGCGTCGGCAGGTGGGTATCGCCGGCCTTCAGCGCGACTCCCCAGACGTCGACGATGAAACGCTCGGAGCGGCCCATGGGTACCCCGATCAGCTTGTTCACCTGCGACAGCGAGATGATGATCGCCGCGGCATTGGTGAAGCCGACGATGACCGGATGCGAAAGGAAATTCACCACCACGCCGAGCTTGAACAAGCCCAGCGCCAACTGCACGATGCCGACCAGCAGCGCCAGCATGATGGCCAGGGCGACGAACTCCGCGGAGCCCGGCGCGGCGAAGACGGAGAGGCTGGAGGCCGTCAGCAGGGAGACCACCGCCACCGGCCCGGTGCCGAGCTGGTTGGAGGAACCCCATAGCGCCGCCACCATCACCGGCAGGAAGGCCGCATACAGCCCGTAATAGGGCGGCAGTCCGGCGAGCTGGGCATAGGCCATCGACTGCGGCACCAGCACCAGGGCGACGGTCAGGCCGGCGACGAAGTCGGCGCGCAGCGCGGATCCGGAATAGGGAAACCAGCGCAGGAAAGGCAGGAAGCGTTGCGATAAAGGCGGGAAACTCATGCTCGGGAATTCATCCATGCGTCCGGGAGTGCGGCTCACGGCCGTTCTTGGCGCTCGCTTGGCGAAGTGTCCGATAGTAACAGTGCCGAATACACCGGGAGCATCAAGGTTTTTATTCCGCAATCAGGCAGGCATATTCTGCCGTCTCGCCGGCGCCGACTTTTCGCACAGCGCGCGAACCTGCGATCCCATCCCGGCCAGCGCCGCGGCGAGTTCAGCATTGCCGAGCGCCCGCGCCAGCGCGTCGGCATCGAGGACCTCGACACCGTCCCGGCCGACCCACAGGTAGGCGAGCCCGCTGCCGGGCTCGACCAGTTCGATGCGCGGGATGCGCCGCACGCATTCCCGGAGGAAGCCGCAATTCGCCGCGGCCGCCAGGTACGCCGCCGGCGGATACACCTCGGCGGGCGAGCCGGCGTGGATGTCGATCTTCTGGTAACGCTCGATGTCGACCAGGGCGACCGGGTCGTAAATCACCATGCCGCCGCGGTCGCCGCGAGCGATGGTCTTCGGGAAGCTGCCCCTGGGCACGCGGTTGTCGAGGAAGACGTAGCGAAATTCCGGCCGCGGGCTGGCCAGCCATTTGAACAGGAGCTTCGGCATGCCGCGGTAGGCTTCCACGCCGTGCGCCAGGAAATCCTCCACCGCCTTGTAGCGGCCGCGCTCCAGCGCCCGCTGCCAGCCGCGCTCCACCGTCTCCTCGGGCGGCGTGACGATGAAGTACATGTACATGGTGTCGACATATCGGGCATAGGTGTCGTGCAACACCCGGCCCACCTTCTCGGCGGTGAAGCTGTCGAAGCGGAAGCGGTCGACCAGCAGGTGCGGAATGGCCCCGATGCGGTCGGCCTGGTCGCGGATGTAGCGGTCGAGCTTGCCGTCGATCACCATCAGCTCACGGCTGGTCAGGTGGCCGGCGTATTTGCGCGCCGGCCCCAGCGACTCATAGTCGAGCAACAGGCGGCGCCAGACGTCCGGGCTGATGGTGGCATAGCCGTCAGCCGCCATGCCCTGCTCGCGCAGGAGCTGCTTGAGCATCGGCCGCAGCGAGCTCTTGCCGGCCGCCGAGGCGCCCTTGAGGCTGACCAGCACCGGCTTCTCCTGCGTGGCTACGCGCGCGTAGCCTTCCCGCTCGATGGCGGCGGCGACCATGGGCGCGATCAGTTGGCCGATCACCCGGCTGCCATGGCTGTTGCAGACGTGGCGCGTGACCAGTTTCGCCAGCAGGTCCCTGTCGGCGCCGAGGCGGCCGCGCTTGCCGACGATCGCACCGAGCACCCGGTAGAGGCTCTTGCATGCGGCGCGGCGCAAGGGATCGCGCTCCGCCAGGCCCATGGCCTTGCAGGCCGCGATGATCCGGTAGTCGCGCTCGGCGGCCAACTCCTGTCTTGCGGCGGGACGCTTTTGCGCGCGCCAGCGGCTGAACCAGCCGCGATGCACTGCCGGCGGCGGCGCGAGCAGGATTTCGGTCAGGAGCTGGCGCACCAGGGCATCACCGCGCCGGCCGATGTCCGCCCAGGCGTCCGCGATCTCGGCCATGTGCGGCAGCACATGGTCGTCGTGGATTTTCGAGGCGATGCGGCGGAAATTGCGCCCGAAATCCTCTTCCTCATCGCCTTCGGCGACGGCGATGTCGGCGGTGACGCGGATGATGATTTCATGCAGCGCCAGGCGCTGCGGCCGGAATGCCGCCAGCTCCTGCTGCGGCAATCCGGTCAGCGCGGCGAGTTCGTCGATCTCCTCGATGCCGGCGCACACGCACTCCGGCCGGAAAATCGTCTCCAGCGCGCGGAACTGCGCCGGGATGCCCGTGCCGACCCCGGGATTCCAGGCCGATGCCGGCGCCTCCGCGCCCGTTTCGTCGCCCGTCAACGGCATTCCTGAATGGCCTCCATGGCCATAGCGTACCGCGGAAGCCAATCTCGCAGGCTGGCGAAGGCACGGTCTGAGTCATAATCCGGGCAAACCCGACCACAGGAAAAATTATGGACCCCCACGCTCACATTCGTTCGCTGCCCCCCAAGGGGGCGCATGCCTCCCTTGGGGCGGCCCTGCGGGAGGCATAGTCATGGGACACCGCCTCTCGAAAATCTACACCCGCACCGGCGATGCCGGCACCACCGGCCTCGGCGACGGTTCGCGCACCGCCAAGGATTCCGCCCGCATCACCGCCATGGGCGACGTCGATGAACTCAACTCGCTGCTCGGCGTGATCCTCTGCGAAGACCTGCCCGCCGATGTTCGCGAGCTGTTCACCGGCATCCAGCACGACCTGTTCGATCTCGGCGGCGAACTGTGCATCCCCGGTTCCGCCTTGCTCAAAGCCACGCAGCCGGCGCGACTGGAAGCCGCCATCGACAAGTACAACGCCGATCTGGGACCCCTCAAGGAATTCATCCTGCCCGGCGGCAATCGCGCCGCAGCCCTGACCCATCTCGCGCGTACCGTCTGCCGCCGCGCCGAACGCATGACAGTGGCGTTGGCCGCCGCCGAGCCGGTATCGGACGCCGGGCGGCAATACCTGAATCGCCTTTCCGACCTGCTGTTCGTGCTGGGCCGCTGGCTGAACAAGGCCGGCGGCGGCAGCGACGT
>CAZGQB010000253.1:0-3711 GCA_964527055.1 uncultured Sulfuritalea sp. | reverse complement strand
AATTCACCTGCACGCGGGCATCGTTGCCGCCGCCTTCGGCGTTGATGATGACGCCAAGGCCGAATTTCGCATGCATCACGCTCTGGCCGATGCGGAAGCCGCTGCCTCCCGAAGACTCGCTGCGGCGCGGCGTAGCGGGATAAGTCGGCGTTGGCGAGACGGCGAAGCCGCCCCTGCCGGCGCGCGGCGTCAGCCACTTCACCAGTTCCTGCGGCACTTCGTCGAGGAAGCGCGAGGGCAGGTTGTAGCGCGTCTGGCCGTGGAGCAAGCGGGTCTGCGCGAAGCTCAGGTAGAGCCGCTGCCGCGCGCGGGTGACGGCGACATACATCAGGCGCCGTTCTTCCTCCAGGCCCGACTTCCCGTCATGGGTCTCGGTCAGTGAGTTCTCGTGCGGAAACAGGCCATCTTCCAGGCCGCTGATGAAGACAACGTTGAATTCCAGGCCCTTGGCCGAATGCACGGTCATCAGCTGCAGCGCGTCGTCGCCCTCGCCGGCCTGGTGCTCGCCGGCTTCGAGCGAAGCGTGGGCCAGAAACGAGGACAGGTCGTTGCCGTACTGCCCCGTGATCTCGCCGTCCGGGTCTGGCGTGCCTTCCTCGGCGACGAAACTGGCGGCGGCGTTGATCAGTTCGTCGAGGTTGGCCAAGCGCTCCTGGCCTTCCTTCTCGTTCTGGTAATGACTGCGCAGGCCGGAAAGTTCGACGACATGGTCGACCAACTCCGGCAGCGGCAGGTGCGCTGCCTCGCGCAGTTTCACGATCAGTCCGGCGAACGCGGCCAGCCTGGCGCCGCCGGCACCGGCGACCAGCGGGATCGCCGCGTACAGGCTGCGGTTTGCCGCTTTCGCCAAATCCTGCAAGGCTTCGAGGCTGCGCGCACCGATGCCGCGCGCCGGAAAATTCACCACGCGGGCAAACGCCGTGTCGTCGTCGCTGTTGGCGATCAGCCGCAGGTAGGCCAGCGCGTCCTTGATCTCGGCCCGCTCGAAAAAGCGCAGGCCGCCATACACGCGATAGGGCAGGCCGGCGTTGAACAGCGCGTGCTCAAGTGCCCGCGACTGCGCGTTGCTGCGGTAAAGCAGGGCGATCTCGGCGCGGGCATGGCCATCGCGCTGCAGGGCCTTGACCTCCTCGACGATCCAGCGCGCCTCGTCGCCATCGGAACAGGACTCGTAAATGCGCACCGGCTCGCCGCTGCCGGCCTCGGTCCACAGATTCTTGCCCAGGCGCGACGGGTTGTTCTTGATAATGGCGTTCGCCGCGTCGAGGATGTTGCCGTGGGAACGGTAGTTCTGTTCGAGGCGGATCAGGTTGGTGACATGGAACTCGCGCTCGAAGTCGGCCATGTTGCCGACGTCAGCGCCGCGGAAGGCGTAGATCGACTGGTCGTCGTCGCCGACGCAGAACAGATTCGCGCCGCCCCCGGCCAGGAGTTTCAACCAGCGATATTGAAGCTTGTTGGTGTCCTGGAATTCGTCGACGAGGATGTGGCGGAAGCGCTCCTGGTAATGCCGGCGCAGCGGTTCGTTGCGCTCCAGCAGTTCGTAGGAGCGCAGCAGCAGCTCGGCGAAATCGACCACGCCTTCGCGCTGGCATTGTGCCTCGTAGGCTTCATAGAGACCGACGCGCCTGCGTGCCCAATCGTCATAAGCCTCCACCGCGGCGGGGCGCAGGCCCTGTTCCTTCTGCGCATTGATGAAATGGCAGAGCTCGCGCGGCGGGTATTTCTCGTCATCGACATTCAGCGATTTCAGCAGGCGCTTGACGGCGGATTGCTGGTCGGCCGAATCAAGGATCTGGAACAGTTGCGGCAGGCCGGCATCGCGATGGTGGGCGCGCAGCAGGCGATTGCAGAGGCCGTGGAAGGTGCCGATCCACATGCCGCGAATGTTGATCGGCAGCATGCCGGCCAGCCGCGCCTGCATTTCCCTGGCGGCCTTGTTGGTGAAGGTCACCGCCAGCACACCGGGCGGCGAGACCTGCCCGGTCGAGATCAGCCAGGCGATGCGCGTGGTCAGCACCCGCGTCTTGCCCGAACCGGCGCCGGCGAGGATCAGGGCATGCGCCGGGGGCAGGGTGACGGCGGCAAGTTGCGGGGGGTTGAGGCGATCGAGCAGGGGATTCATGAACAGCGCCCGGAGACAGGTGGCCGATTATATGGGTTCGACCTCAGGCAATCGGCCTAAAGTGAGCACTAACAGCGTACAGGTGTTGCCCGCAGACTGGTTTTACATTCACTTACTGCAGCGCAACAAAATACTTGAATTTAGAGTGCCTTGCCCAATTTGACGCTGTAGAATCCGCATTGCTGCAATGCAACACATTGCGTGCTCAAAGGGTGGCCCCGGCTCACAAGGCCGGGGTTGCCCGACTGAAAAGGAGAACACCATGAAAACCTGCCCCAAGACACCCAAGATTCTTCCCTGGCTGGCAAAAAAGGCCGGTATCAGCGAATCGAGAGCCGCCGCCCTATGGCATGACGCGGAACGCTGGGCCGCACACCGGGCGCCGACGGGTTCCTCGCTCTACTTCAAGCTGGCGGTGGATCGCCTGCTGGCGCTGGCGCTCGCCGAATCCTTGCGCGCCGACGCGGCGTCGTTCGGCTGGCGTCCCTGGGCGCGCGCCCAGGCCCGATTCTGGGCCATCTCGATGCAGGCGGCGCAACATGGCTCGGCCCTGACCGATCGCGGCTGGCGGTTGCTTCGTACTTCAGTCCGACTGCACCAGCCGGGCTGAACACGCCCTAGGGAGTGACGACGGGCTTGAGTCCCGTCATGGCCCGCAGGACGGTCGCGGCAGCCTCGGCCTCCGCCGCGCTGGCATAGCCGCCCAGCCTCAGCTCATAGCGCCAGCCTCCGCCCTCGGTAGCGCGCGGCAGGATGCGCGCGGCGAAACCCGCCGCGCGGATCCGTTCATACAACTCCAGGGCGGCTTCCTCGCTGGTCGCCGCTGCCGCCAGGATGTGCGCCTTGCCCCTGGCCCGTGCGGCGCCGTCACCGGCCATGATTTCGGTCTGCCGCGCCAGCTTGACGAAGGTCTCCATGTCGAGCGGCTTGACCTCGGCCGGCTTGCCCGTCGGCGCATCGAAGTAGGTCATCGCCTGTGCCAACTCGGTGGTCCGGCCGGCGCGCGAAATTTCGATGCGGCCCTGGATCAAGGCCACCAGGTCGCCGTCCTTGTCGGTCTTGCCCCAGATGTCGGTGCCGCGAATGCCGATGGTCGCGGTGCCGACGCGGATCGCGACTTCGCGCGGCAGGGTCTTCTTCAGCTTGCCGGTGGTGAAGCGAAAGGCGCCGGCGACGATGTCGAGCGCGCCGCGAAAGGATTTCTCCGGTCGCATGCTTTGCGAGTGGAGGGTGAATTGCGCGGCCTCGCCCAGCTTGACCCGGCTGCCTTCCGCCAGCATCAGGTAGGCGCGGGCGCCGGGCCCGGTGCGCAACACGTCGCCGCTCTTGAGCTCCATGCCGGGCGCAAGCGGCGCCGTGATGCCGCCGCGATCGCGCCAGGCGGGCGCCTGAACCGCTTCGACGGTCGCCGGGGCAGCCGCAAACACCGCGGCAGGCAACAGCAGCGCAATCGCCGCAAACACTGCAAGAAGCCGGTCCATGGAGCGCATGCAAATCCTTTCGATCATGGTGGGCAGGTATAATTCCACCCCTGCCAGTACTCAAACCAGAAGCCCCGGCCATGCAGGAAAAATACCTCCCGACCG
>CAZGQB010000252.1:0-3720 GCA_964527055.1 uncultured Sulfuritalea sp. | reverse complement strand
TCGAATCGCGCGCCATGCCGTGCTTCTGCAGCCGGCGCCAGAGCGCGGGGTCGCGCCACGCCGCGGCGGCGCGCTTCAGGGCGGCGAACAGGGCTGCCGCGGTGGCCGGGCCGAAGACGAAGCCGTTGCCGCGCTTTTCATCGGCGGCGTCGACCACCGTGTCGGCCAGGCCGCCGGTGGCGCGCACCACGGGCGGCGTGCCGTAGCGCAGGCTGTACATCTGGTTGAGGCCGCAGGGCTCGAAGCGCGAGGGCATGACGAAGATGTCGGCGCCGGCCTCGATGCGGTGGGCGAAGCCCTCGTCGAAGCCGATGCGGACCGAACAGCGCCCCGGGTGGCGCCGGGCGAAGTCGCTCCAGCCGTGTTCCAGCGCGTGCGAACCGCTGCCGAGCACGGCGATCTGCGCCGGCAGGTCGAGCACGCGCGCTGCGACCTCCAGGAACAGGTCGAGCCCCTTCTGCTCGGTGAGGCGGCTCACCACCGCCAGCAGCGGCCGGTCGGCGCGTACGTCGAGGCCCATCTCGGCCTGCAGCGCGGCCTTGTTCGCCGCCTTGTCCTCCAGCCGGCGCGGGCCGTAGCGTTTGACCAGGTGGCGGTCGTGCGCCGGGTCCCAGTCGCGGGTGTCGATGCCGTTGAGGATGCCGGAGAGGTCGGCCGCGCGATGCCGCAGCAGGCCGGCCAGACCCATGCCTTCGGCATCGGTCTGGATCTCGCGGGCGTAGCCCGGGCTCACCGTGTTGATCGCATCGGCATGTTGCAGGCCGGCCTTGAGGAAGGACAGGTGGCCGTAGAACTCGACGCCGTGCATGCTCCAGGCCGCATCCGGCAGGCCCAGTTCGAACAGGGCGGCATGGTCGAAAAGACCCTGGAAGGCCAGGTTGTGCACCGTGACCAGCGACCGGGCCGGGCGCTCGGCGCCATAGGCGAGGCAGGCCGGCGCCAGCGCGGTCTGCCAGTCGTTGCAGTGGATCACCTCGGGTACCCAGTCCAGGCTGCTGGCCTCGGAGCCGAGCCAGGCGGCGACGCGCGAGAGCAGGCCGAAGCGCAGGTGGTTGTCGAGCCAGTCGCGGCCTTCGGGACCGAGGTAGGGATTGCCGGGTCGTTCGTAGTAGGGGCGGTAGTCGAGCAGCAGCAGCGGCGTGCCGTCGGGCGCCGTCGCCTGGCGCAGGCCGGGTGTCGGCAGCAGGCCGCCGAGCCAGTGCGGGCGGGCGATTTCCTCGGCGCCGGGAAAGGCCTGCAGCAACGCCGGATAGGCCGGCACCAGCACGCGCACGTCGTGGCCCAGCGCGCACAGCGCCGCCGGCAGGGCGCCGGCGACGTCGCCGAGGCCGCCGGTCTTGACCCAGGGCGCGAGCTCGGACGTGGCGAAAAGAATCTTCACTTGCGGCAGTGTGCGATCAGCCCCGCGGTCGAGCTGTCGAGGCCGGCGGCGGGCGCCTTGCCTTCGATGATGGGCAGCAGGCGGCTGGCGAGCTGCTTGCCGTATTCGACGCCCCACTGGTCGAAGGGATTGATGTCCCAGACCACGCTTTCGGCGAATACCTTGTGTTCGTAAAGCGCCAGAAGGGCGCCGAGGTTGAAGGGATCGAGGCGCGGCAGCAGCAGCGTGGTCGAAGGCTGGTTGCCGGGGAAGCTGCGGAAGGCGGCGAGCCGCGCCGCTTCATCTGCGGCCATGCCGGCGGCCAGCAGTTCGGCGCGGGTCTCCTCCGGCGTCTTGCCGCGCATCAGGGCTTCGCCCTGGGCGAAGCAGTTGGCCAGCAGCTTCTCGTGGTGGCCGGGCAGGGCGAAATCCGCTTCACGGCAGGCGATGAATTCGCAGGGGATCAGGCGCCCGCCCTGGTGGATCAGCTGGTAGAAGGCGTGCTGGCCGTTGGTGCCGGCCTCGCCCCAGAGGATGGGCGCCGCGGTGCAGTCGAGCGGCTCGCCCTGGCGGTCGACGGGCTTGCCGTTGGATTCCATTTCCAGCTGCTGCAGGTAACGCGGCAAGAGGCCCAGCGACTGGCTGTATGGCAGCAGCGCGCGGTTGTCGGCACCGAGGAAGTTGCTGTTCCAGATTTCCAGCAGGGCGAGCAGGCACGGCAGGTTCTGCGCGGGCGGCGCGGAAAAGAAATGCTCGTCCATGGCATGGGCCCCGGCCAGCAGCTTTTCAAAGTTGTCGTAGCCGACGGCCAGCGCCAACGGCAGGCCGATCGCCGACCACAGCGAGTAGCGGCCGCCGACCCAGTCCCAGAAGGCGAAGGCGTTGGCCGGGTCGATGCCGAAGCGCGCGACTTCGCCGAGGTTGGTTGATACCGCGACGAAATGCCGGGCGACGGCCGCCTCGCCCAGCGCGCCGACCAGCCAGGCGCGCGCCGAGGCGGCGTTCTGCATGGTCTCCTGGGTGGTGAAGGTCTTGCTGGCGATGACGAACAGCGTGGTGCGCGGCTGCAGCGTGGCCAGCGTCGTGGCGAGGTCGGCCGCGTCAAGGTTGGCGACGTAATGCACGCGGATGTCCGGGTGGCGAACGGCCGCCAGCGCCTGGGTCGCCATGCGCGGGCCGAGGTCGGAACCGCCGATACCGATGTTCACGATGTCCATGATCGGCTCGCCGGTGGCGCCGCGCCAGTGGCGGCCGTGGATCCCGGCGACGAAGCGCTGCATCTTTTCCAGCTCGTGATGCACGGCCGGCATCACGTCCTGGCCGGCATGCATGATCGGGCCCTTGTCGGCGGGATGGCGCAGCGCGATGTGCAGCGCGGCGCGGCCTTCCGTGTGGTTGATGGCTTCGCCGGCGCGCATGCGCGCGATCCAGGCGGGCACGTCGGTGGCGTGCCAGAGGGCGAGCAGCAGTCCCATGGTTTCCGGCGTGACGCGCTGCTTGGAGTAGTCGAGCAGCCAGTGATTCCAGGTCACGGACAGCCTGGCGAAGCGTTGTGCGTCGGCGGCGAACAGTTCGCGCAGATGGATGCCGGAGCCGGCCGCCGCGTGGCGCGCCAGGCTGTCCCAGGCGACGCGTGTCGCCGGCTTCATGACGGTGCGCTCACAACCAGAGCATCTTGCCCATCTCGAAGGGATGGGTCAGCAGCGGATGCGCAGGAAACACGCGGAAGCGGTATTCCATCTTGCCGCACTGGTCGGGCGTCAGTTCGCGCGAAAAGAGATGCTCGCCGCTTTCCAGCCGGTGCTCGTGCTGCAATTGATAACGGCGGGCGTGGACCGTGGTCGGCGCGCCGGGACGGGTGAACACCATTTCCACGGTCAGGTCCTCCGGCGTCAGGCCGTCGAGCTGCACCGCCACCTTGAAGTGCATGGTCTCGCCGTAACCGATGCGCGTCACCGACTTGTCGATGCGGCGCAGCCCGATGCGCGGCCAGGCGGCGTGTATCCGCGCCTTCCATTCGGCCACTTCGCGGGCGCCGGAAAAGCCCGTGGCGGAATATTTGCGCCACTGCTCGGCCGCCGGCGAATAGAACTTCTCTGCATAGTCGGTAAGCATGCGCTGCATGTTGAAGCGGGGCATGATCGAAGCGATCGATTCCTTGGCCATCGCCACCCATTCCGGCGAGTAGCCGAGGGAAGTATTGCGGTAGTACATCGGGATCACGCTGTCCTGCAGCAGTTCGTACAGGGTACGGGCTTCGTCGATGTCGCGCTGTGCGGGGTCGAGGCCTTCCGCGGCCGGCTTGATCGCCCAGCCGTTCTTGCCGTTGTAGCCCTCGCCCCACCAGCCGTCGAGCACCG
>CAZGQB010000251.1:0-3724 GCA_964527055.1 uncultured Sulfuritalea sp. | reverse complement strand
GAGCCGATGGCCACCGACATGGCGGCGAATTCGGATTCGACGTTGATGAACTCGCAGTCCTTGAGCTCGCCGGATTTCACCATCTCGCCGATGCCCTCGACGATGTGGGTCTGCGGCGAGATCGGGTAGGCGCAGATGACTTCCGGCCGGCACAGGGCGACGGCCTCGGCCACCGCGTGGGAACCTTCGCATTGCTTAAGCATGGGTCAAGGCCTCCTTCATTTCGGCGACCACGATGTCGTAGGCCTCGGTGGCGGCGGCGATGTTGCCCTCGGCGATCTTGCCGGAGAACTTGTCGCGGATCGCCTTGGCCACCGATTCGAGCTTGATGATCCCCGAGACGGCAGCGAATCCGCCCAGCAGCGGCACGTTGGGCACCGGGCGGCCGACATGCTTGAGGCTGAGTTCGGTGGCCGACACCGTGCACAGGCGCTCGGGGTGCCAGTCGCGGACGAAATCGCCGAGGCCGAGCTGCTCGAAGGTCTTGGTGGTGTTGATCAGGATGTAGCCGTCCTTCTTCAGGCCCGCGAAGACATCGACCTGGTGCAGCAGGGTCGGGTCCTGGATGATGATGGCGTCGGGCGCCATGATCGGCTCGCGCAGACGGATCTCCTTGTCGGCGATGCGGCAGAAGGCCACCACCGGCGCGCCGGTGCGCTCGGAACCGAAACTGGGAAAGGCCTGCGCGTGACGGCCTTCCTCGAATGCGGCGATCGACAGCATTTCCGCCGCCGTCACCACTCCCTGACCGCCACGGCCATGTATGCGTACCTGGAACATTATTTGTCCTCCGTCCTGTCCGCGGGAAGCATACCCTTGGCGAACCGGATTTGGGAAGTAGTGCCTGCGGGATTCTTCGCTGCCGTTGATATGGCGCGCAGGGCGGCGCCCGCTCCTCCGGTAGAATCGCCACTTTCCGCATCCAGGTCGCAGCATGAAACACATCACCGACGACGTCCGCATCCGCGAAATCAAGGAATTGTCGCCGCCCGGCCATATCCTGCGCGAGTTTCCTGCCACCGATGCGGGAGCGGCGACCACCTGGGAAGCCCGCCAGGCCCTGCATCGCGTGTTGCACGGCGCCGACGACCGTCTGGCCGTCGTTGTCGGCCCCTGCTCGATCCACGATTACGACGCCGCGATGGAATACGCGCGCAAGCTGAAGCAGGAAGCCACGCGCCGTGCCGATGACCTGCTGATCCTGATGCGCGTGTATTTCGAGAAGCCGCGCACCACGGTGGGCTGGAAGGGCCTGATCAACGACCCGCGCATGGACGGCAGCTTCAAGATCAACGAGGGCCTGCGCCTGGCGCGCAAACTCCTCTGGGAACTGGGCGAGCTCGGCCTGCCGGCGGCAACGGAGTTCCTCGATACCATCACGCCGCAATACACGGCCGACCTGATCAGCTGGGGTGCGATCGGCGCGCGCACCACTGAGTCGCAGGTGCATCGCGAACTGGCCTCGGGGCTTTCCTGTCCGGTCGGCTTCAAGAACGGCACCGACGGCAACCTGCGCATCGCGGTCGATGCGATCAAGGCCGCGGCCAGCCCGCACCATTTCCTCTCCGTGACCAAGGCCGGGCATTCGGCGATCGTGTCGACCAACGGCAACGAGGACTGCCACGTCATCCTGCGCGGCGGCAAGGCGCCCAACTTCGACGCGGCGGCGGTGGATGCCGCCTGCACCGAACTGGGCAAGGCCGGGCTGGCCGCGCGCGTGATGATCGACTTCTCGCACGCCAACAGCAGCAAGCAGTTCAAGAAGCAACTCGATGTCGCCCGCGAAGTCGGCGCGCAACTGGCGGCGGGTGAGGACCGCATCTTCGGCGTCATGATCGAATCGCACCTGAAGGAAGGCCGACAGGACCTGACGCCCGGCAAGCCGCTCGAATACGGGGTTTCGGTCACCGATGCCTGCCTCGGCTGGGACGATACACTGGTCGCGCTGGACATGCTGGCCGGGGCGGTGAAGGCCCGGCGCGTGGCGCTGGCCGAACGTTGATTCCCCGCCGCGGGCACCCTTGATCGGGCTGGCAGCGCCTTGCCGGGCGGGTCTATAATCACCGGACCATGAGTTCGATCGACACTATGCGAAGTATCGAGTTTCTCGGCGATGCCGTGCCTTTCGTCGGCCGCATCCGCGAGATCATCGAGGTCATCAAGCTGTTCGAGGATTTCGAAGTGTCGGAGCTGGATGGGCTCGCCCGCTACATGCGTTGTTACCGCGCACCCATGGGATCGGAGATCATCCGGGAGGGCGACACCGGCGACTTCATGCTGTTGCTGCTGGAAGGCAGCGTCGAGATCGTCAAGAAGGATGTGCGCGGCCTGGCGCAGATCATGGGCACCGCCGGTCCGGGCAAGACCCTCGGCGAAATGTCGCTGATCGACGGCGAGCCGCGCTTCGCCAGTTGCGTCGCACTCGACACCGTGACTGTTGCCGTGCTCGATCGCGAAAGCCTGTCGCGCCTGATCGCGGAAGAGCCGCGCATAGGCGTCAAGCTGATGATGGAACTGTTGATGCTGCTCAATCAGCGGCTGCGCAGCGTCAGTTCGCAACTTCTGGACTGCATGGAAGCCCGGCGTTCGCGGATCCGCTGATTCCCGGCTTCACTGCCCCACCGGGCGCAGCACAAACACCTCCGGATCGTCGCCATGGTCGAGCAGCAGCGTGCGCACGCGCGCCTGCCAGCATTCGCGGAACTCGGCGGCCTGGGCCGGCGTGGCGCTGCCGTCCAGGCACTTCTGCATCAGGTCGAAGGTCTGCGGCGCGAAGGGCACCGACTGCATGTGTGCCGCGACGTCGACCGCCTGGCCGGTGTCGATCCGCGTAAAGCGGATTTCTTCGGCGATGCCCGCGGAAAAATACAGCAGCTTGCGCCGGTCGAAACGCCCGGCCAGCCCCTTGAAGCCGGTGTCATGCGTGGCGCCGGTGAGCAGGGCAACGACATTGGCGATGACGCCGGTCACCCCCGACAGCTGGTCCTCGCGGAATTCGACGCGGATTCCGCCGCGCTGCGGCAGTTCATCGCGGTAGAGGTATTCCAGGGCCTTCAGCGTCATCCAGTAGGCGGCGGCCACGGTCGGGCAGGAGTGGCCGGCCAGCTTGACGGCATCGAGGTAGCGGTACTCGATGCGGCCATTCCCGGCGGCGCCGAGGAACTCGGCCAGCGGGTCATGGACGCTGAGGCGGCGTACCTGATCGTAAAAGGCCGGCGTCTGCACGGGCTTATTGCTTCTTGATGAAGTCGATCACGATGTTGCCCGGCTCGCGCTGGCGGTAGGTAATCTCCACTGCCTCGCCATAGCGTTGCACGAGCTGGTCGAGCAGCGGCAGCGGATCGTGGTCATTGACGAAGCGCATGGTTTCGCCGGCACGCAGGGCGTCCAGCGCACCGAAAATGGCGGCGTGGCGGAAGCGCTTGGCAATGCCGCGGGCATCGAAGGGATAGATCGAATCGGGGGAAAGATGAACGTGCATGGCAATTTACCTGTGGGTTGGAATGAAGGTACTATGCATCATCCAGGCCAGTCGGAAATTGATGTAAATCAGTTGTAAATCATAAACTTAAAACCATACTGAAAAAGTTGGTTTTTGGGCTCGGGCGAGTCTCGAATCGCCGTGTCGCCAGCGCCGACTTTCAGGCGTTCTTGCCCTTGTGCCAGAGAACGTCGCTGCCGCCGCCGGCCTTGTTCAGCCAGCGGCCCAGCACGAACAGCAGGT